>NZ_CP113866.1:2360000-2660000 GCF_026914305.1 Caldicellulosiruptor acetigenus
GCAGTAGTTCTTTTCTACATCCAAGCGAAAGCTTGCTTCTTCTTCTTTATCATCCTGGTAAGTCTTTTGAAGTTCTTGTAAGGCACTTTCAACTATCTCAGAAGACTCTTCTTCTTTTTGTGCTTTTTCGGCTGACCCTTGAGGCATCTCACCTTCTGCTTCTTGTTCTTTTTCTTGCACAATTTCCTTTTCAACATCCTGGCTGCAATTCTCACCTAAGCTTTTGTCATCATCTTTTGAAGAAAAGCTCTCAGTTTTTTCTTCTTTCTCTACTTCTACCTCTTTTTTCTCATCGTGATTATCCATATCTTTTTTGTCTTGATTTTTCTTATTTTCGCCCTTTTCAGAACCTCTTAGAATATCTCTTTCCATTTCATATAAACTGCTATCATCAAAGCTTCCTATCAGAATGAAATTGGGTTTTCCCTTTTTCTCTTTTGCAATGGCAAACCCGACCAGGTCTGTAAGTTTCCAGCTGCTTTTGAACAAATTAAACCTGCTTGTGGAAAGAAACTGGACAATATTCCCTTTTTGTGGCTTTGAAAGTGCAGTCAAAAATACTGGATAATATTCATTCAATTTTTTCACAACACCCCAAAAAGTTATTTTATCCTCTGTCTCTTCCAATCCCTGGATAACAATTTCAAAGTTAACTGTGTCTACAATTGCCTGAACCTTGACATATCCAAACGGGATTTTTCCTTTCTGTTCAATTCCCTTTAAGATTACAACAAACCTTGTAAACGGCAAATTTTCTATCAAAACAAAAGACCTCCTTCATAACCTTTATATCAGTATATGAAGGAGGCCTTCTGTTTGGTGATTTATTTCTATTTTGAAAGTCTTTGTTTTAGCTTTTCATTCTCTTCAATGAGCTCTCTCGGGAGCCTGTCTCCAAACTGGCTTAAAAACTCTCTTGAATCCTCAGCTTCTTTTAACCACAATTCTTTGTCTATCTCAAGAAGCTTTTCTACCGTCTGTTTGTCTATGTCAAGACCATCTAAGTAAAGGTCATCGACATATGGCACATAACCAATTGGAGTCTCTTTTGCCGAAACCTTTCCTTCGCATCTTTCAATTATCCACTTCAGAACCCTCAAATTTTCGCCAAATCCCGGCCAGATAAACTTGCCATTTTCATCCTGCCTGAACCAGTTTACATGGAAAATCTTGGGCGGATTTGGAATCTTCTTGCCCATCTCAAGCCAATGTGCAAAATAGTCAGCCATGTTATATCCACAGAACGGAAGCATTGCCATTGGGTCGCGACGAACAACGCCGATCTTGCCCATTGCAGCAGCAGTTGTTTCAGATGCCATTGTAGCGCCAACATATACACCATGCTGCCAGTCAAATGCTTCGTATACAAGTGGTGCAACCTTTGCTCGTCTGCCGCCAAATATTATTGCCGAAATAGGCACGCCCTTTGGATTTTCCCACTCCTTTGAAATTGATGGGCACTGGCTGGCAGGCGCTGTAAATCTTGCGTTCGGGTGCGCACCCTTTTCACCGCTGTCTCTTTTCCATGGCCTTCCAAGCCAATCAATGCCTCGCTCTGGCACCTCTCCATCCATGCCTTCCCACCATACTGTTCCATCTTCTTTTAAAAGCACATTTGTATATATCGTATTTCTCTTTATGGTCTCCATGGCATTTGGATTTGTCTTATAACTTGTGCCAGGTGCAACACCAAAAAACCCTGCTTCAGGGTTGATAGCCCAAAGTCTGCCATCCTCGCCAATCCTCATCCATGCAATGTCATCTCCTACAGTCCACACCTTGTATCCAAGCTTTTTAAGAGGCTCTGGTGGAATTAACATCGCAAGGTTTGTCTTACCACATGCACTTGGAAACGCACCTGCAATGTATGTTACCTTGCCGCTTGGGTCCTCAATTCCGACAATGAGCATGTGTTCTGCAAGCCAGCCTTCTTTTCTTCCCAGATAGCTTGCAATCCTGAGTGCAAAACACTTCTTTGAGAGAATGACGTTTCCACCATAACCTGAGTTGACGCTCATAATTGTATTGTCCTGCGGAAAATGACAAATGTATCTCTTTTCTGGGTCAAGCGTCGCTTTGGAGTGAAGTCCCTTCACAAAATCAGGTGAGTTTCCTAAAGCTTTAAGTGCAACATCGCCAATCCTTGCCATAATTCTGAGGTTCAAAACAACATATATGCTATCTGTAAGCTCAATACCCACTTTTGAATATGGTGAGCCAACAGGTCCCATCAAATATGGCACAACATACATTGTTCTTCCTTTCATGGACCCGTCAAAAAGTGAGTAAAGCATCTTGTAAGCTTCGTTCGGGTCCATCCAGTTGTTTGTTGGCCCTGCTTCCTCTTTTGTTGGTGTGCAGATAAACGTTCTGTCCTCAACCCTCGCCACATCGCTTGGATGAGTCCTGTGAAGATAACATCCTGGAAGCTTTTCTTGGTTGAGCTCCATAAGTTCTCCTGACTCAAGAGCTTCTTTTATGAGCCTTTGTTTTTCTTCCTCGGAACCATCTATCCAGACAATCTTGTCTGGTTTTGTGAGTTTTGCCATCTCATCAATCCATTCATATACCGAGGGATGCAAATTCACCTTTACCACCTTTTCTCCACCACCTTGCAAGTTTTGTTTATGAGAATTGCAATTTGTATTATATTATACATTATTAAAGTGGAAATTGTCAAAAACAAAATACTATTTTTAAGGATAAATGAAATTTATCTGTCTACTGAGTTGCATTTATTATCAGGTATTAAGAGCTCCTTTCAACTTTTAAAAAATTCCTCTTCAAAGCATTGGTAAAGTCTTATATAGTCATCCAATGATAAGTCCTCTGCTCTTAAATTTTCATCAAGTCCAGCTATGTGGATAATCTTTTTTAGCTCATCTTTTGCAATATCAAGCTGATTTGAAAGAGCATTTAGAATTGTCTTTCGGCGGGTTGAAAAACATGCATGGACTATTTTAAAAAACTTCTTTTCATCAACATTTGGCTTTTCAATTTTGAACCTTGCTCTCAAGACCGCAGAATCAACCTCTGGTTTGGGGTAAAAAACATTCTTGCTGACATAAAAATAATCCTCTATCTCACAGTAAAAGTTCATTGCAACTGTGAGATTTCCATACTCTTTTGTCCCTGGTTTTGCTAAAAGCCTTTGTGCAACCTCTTTTTGAACCATGATTGTAAACTTCTCTATACACTCTCTTTCTTCAAAAAGTTTAAAGAGTATCTGCGATGTGACATAATATGGCAGATTGCCAACAATATATACCTTGTTGCCATTTGTTAAATCTTTAACATTGAGTTCAAGAAAGTCACTATTTACTATTTGGACGTTTGAAATAACCTGGCAAACTTCTTTTAAGACATTCAATATCTTTTTGTCAATCTCAACCGCAAATACTTTCTGTGCAGTTTTTGCCAAATAAACTGTAAGTGTTCCAGGGCCTGCACCTATCTCAACAACTTCTTTTCCTTCCACCTGGGAAAATAAAATGATTTTTCTTACTACATTTTCATCAACTAAAAAGTTCTGGCCAAGTTTTTTGTTTGGAGAAAGTCCATACTTTTCAAGAAGACTTAAAAGCTCGGTTTTTGTGATGGCTGGATTCACTCCTTTTTTAAAGTTGTTGATAACATTTAAAAATAAATGGCTCTGAAGACCTGAAAGCCCTCAGAACCATTTCTATTTTTAATCTTTTGGTTCAGCCTTTTTCAAAACCTCTTTGACTGCCCACTTGTAAATTTTGAGCTTTACCCTGTCTGCTCCTACTTCAATTGTCAAAATATCATCCTTGATATTCACAATCTTGCCGATAATTCCAGCGTTTGTGACTATCTCATCTCCAACAATTAAAGAATTAATCATCTCTCTGAACTGTTTTTCTCTTCTTCTCTGTGGAACAATTATGAGAAGGTAGAGAACTACAAACATCAATATAAGAGGTATGAACTGTGCAAGCAAAGCAATTGCTGTTGCTCCTGCTGGTGCCTGCTGCTGAGAGCTTTGATTGCCTGTTGCATACGCAATTTCAAATAAAAGATTACTCAAGCTCATAAACTTTTTATCCCCCTGCCACCATTTGATTTTTAAGATTAAAATTATGCATAATAATATTATAACAGTTATCAAAAAATAGGCAAGCACTTTTGAAAGACTAAAAAGGAGGCTGTGAAAATTGGAAAAATCTGTTGGGAAGCTTAAAATTGAAAGGCTTTTTTCAGGTGGTGTCATCACAAACTACTACTGTTCTTCTGCTTGCAAACACTGCCTTTACAACAGCTCGCCATCCTGGAAAAAAGAATATATGCCAGAAGAAATGGCAGACAAAGTATTTAAGACATTAAAAAAATTTGGAGTTTTTTCGGTTCACATAGGCGGTGGAGAGCCTTTTTTGAACTTTGAAGGATTAAAGAAAGTTATTAATAAAGCAAATGAAAATGGGATTTACATTGAGTACATAGAGACAAACGCTTCGTGGGTTGAAAATGAAGATGAGGTAAAAAGAAGATTAAAAGAATTGAAAAATCTTGGAATTGAAACAATACTTGTCTCAATCAGCCCTTTTCACAATGAATATATTCCATTCAAAAAGGTTTTAAGATTAATCCAGCTTCTGAATGAGGTTGGTATTGGAATTTTCCCTTGGATTGAAGGTTTTGCAAATGAAATTAGAAGGCTGAATATAGACAAAACACATTCTCTTTCTGAATACAAAGATTTATTCGGAGAAAACTACATAAGACATCTTCCCCAAAGGTATTATCTTACCCTAAACGGCAGGGCAATTAAAACATTTGAAGAATATTTTCCAACAAAATCTGCTGATGAGATAGTTAAAAATTCACCTGCATGTTTTGAGCTTTATAGCAAAAACCATTTTCATATGGACCTTTTTGGCAATTTCATTCCAAATCCATGTGTGGGCTTTAGAATCTCCATAGATGACCTTGGAAAAGAGCTTGACACAGGCAAATACTTTTTTGTAAATCTGCTCTACACCCAAGGAGTAAGAGGGCTTTTTGAATATGCAAAAGAAAACTATGGCTATACACCCTCAAAGAAATTTTTGAACAAATGCAGCCTGTGTTTTGATATTCGAAAATTTCTGGTGTTAGACAAAAACATAGAAGCACCTGATTTGGGACCAAGAGAGTTTTACTTAAACTTCTAAATCTTTTTTAGCTTTTTCTTTAAAGCTTCTGCACCCATGCCACTTAGCAAAAAGAGGGTAAATATTGCTGGATAGTGATACCGCGGTTGAACCTCTAAAAAGATATGAACAGCAACATATCCAAGAAATATTAGGCTTGTGAGCAAAATAACTTCATCGTTACTATTCTTTTTTCTAAAAACAGATGCAAAGACAATATAAAGCAAAATTGTGTAGTAATAAAGCTGAGAAAGCATGTAAAAGATTGTTGGATGGCTTTTTACAAATTTTACAAACCATGTATTTTTATAAACTTTAAAAGTGCTCCAAAAATACCCAAAACTATCATCGCCCCATATTATTGAAATCTTTCTCGGAATGATAGAAAGAAATTTGTCTGGCTGCTTTTTAAGTCTTTGTATTCCTATTTTCATAGCCTCTTGATGCATCTTTTTAAAGTCATAGCCAAACTTTTCTACAAACAATGAGTGTTTGCGGTTATTCATACCATAGGTAGTGTAGTCTGTGCCAATCATGAGATTTAGTCCCATTGATGTCTGCCAAACAGGAACGTTTGTGAGACAGAAAATGAGATAGCCTATTGTATAAAAAGCTGCAATATATGCTCCCAAAGAGGAAAGAGCAAGCTTTATAGCCGTAAGATTTCTATTTAGCCCACAAACTACTGCCCATACCAAGCAGGCTATAATCACCAATACACCCACAGGCCTTATATGGTTGGAAATTGCAATAAAGAACCCTCCTAAAAGCGCAAAATTTATTTTTTCTTCTTTTATGCCTTTTATAATAAAATACAGCCCAAGCATGAAAAATACAATAAAAGGATGCTCAGATGCCAAAACCGAATTGTACATTATTTGTGAAGGCCAGAAAGCAAATAAAATGATGCTATAAAAAGCTGCATCTTTGCCAAAAAGGTAATTAACTGTGTAAAAAATGATTATTCCCAGAATAACTGAAAGAAACACATTGAAAAGTTTTGCAACCAAGACGCTGCTACCAAAGATTTTAAATACAGACGCTAAAATCAAAGAGTAACCAAACCTGAACCTAAAAAGTACAAATGTCTTGTCATAAGCATGAAAAAGTCCTCTTGAGGCCTTGCTCGCGTAAGAGTAAAAACAAAAATAATCTGAAACTGGTTTTGTTGGCATCAAAAATACCCACAAAAGTCTTGGCAGGGCTATCAAAAAGAATATCGTAAATAGATTTATTTTCGTGAACAATAAGTCTTTTAGTTTGTATAACCCTAAAGTTATACTGCAAAAAGCACTTAGGGTCAACAAAATCAAAAGCCATATGCTAAAACTTTTTCCTACCAGAAGCAAAATTCTGTAGTAGTATGATAAAAAAATGCTACTTAAAAGCAATATTGCAACCAAGTATTCGAATACTTTTGAATACAATTTTTTAGACACTTTCATCTTTTACCTCCACTTTTGTAAATACCCAGAACTTGTATAAAATATAGTTTACACCTTGGGCACACAAAGTTGCAAGTATTTTTGCAATCAAAATTGAGTTCGACAAATATAGCTTTGAAAGTTTTATCACTCCAATTGAAAGTAGCAAGGAGACAACATTTGTAAAGCCAAACTTGACAGCTTTTAGTAATACTTTTCGCCCTTTTGTCCTGTCTTCAAACGTCCACCTTTTGTTCATTAAAAAACTGTTAAGCATTCCTGCTGTATAGCCAAAAATCTGACTGAAAGAAGAATCAAAATGTAAAATAGAATAGCAAACAAAAAAGACTGCAAAATCGATTGCTGTATTTATAATTCCTACAACCGAAAATTTTACAAATTCAAGTAACTTTTCTATTTTTGAGTGAATTTTTAAAATTAACTTTCCTTTACAGCTGCTACTGCTCTTGTGCATCTTCAGCTATCTCCTCGATAAAATATAACGGTCTTCTCTTTACCTCTTTATAAATCTTTCCGATATACTCACCAATCAATCCCAGTGCAACAAGCTGAAGCCCACCTATGAACCAGATTGAAATAGTCAAGGAGGTCCAACCTGCTATGGCTTGTCCTCTTATCTTTTGGACTATTGCATAAATCAAGATTGCAATGCTGAGTAAAAACATCAAAAATCCCGCAGAGGTAATATACTTTATTGGCTTTACAGAAAATGAGGTTATTCCTTCAAAGGCAAAAGAAAGCATCTTTTTGAGTGGATACTTTGTCTTACCTGCAATTCTTTCTTGTCTTTCATAATACACAATTGTAGATTTGAGCCCAATCAGTGGAATTATCCCTCTCAAAAACAAATTTCTCTCTTCAAACTGCATCAAAAACTCCAAGGCTTTTTTACTCAAAAGCCTGTAATCAGCGTGGTTATACACAATTTCAACTCCAAATGCTCGCATCAGCCTATAAAAACTCTGTGCTGTAAACCTTTTGAAAAATGTATCAGTTTTTCTGCTGCTTCGAACGCCATACACAACATCATAGCCTTCTTCAAATTTTTTGATAAACTCGTCAATCACGTTTATATCATCCTGCAAATCAGCATCCAATGTAATTACACAGTCACAAAACTTTACACTATATCCCATTCCAGCCATTAAAGCATTCTGGTGTCCGCAGTTTCTTGAAAGTTTTACACCAACAAACCTTTTGTCTTTGGTTGCCTCTTTTATTAGCTGCCAGGTATTATCCTTGCTTCCATCATCTACAAACACAATCCTGCTCTCGTTTGATATAAGTCCCTTTTTCAAAAGGTCATCAAATTTTTGTGCTATCCTTTTAATTGTATAAGGGAGCATTTCTTCCTCGTTATAGCATGGGATTACGAAGTAGACTTTTGGAGACATTGTTACTCTCTCCTAATTGTTTATTCTTTATAACATTTTACATTACTAAGTTTAACAAGGATTGAACGTTTTGTAAACAGTTTTTTTAACATAAAATGTTTTTGAGAAAAAATAAAAAATGAGGCTACTTTTTGCAAAATAGCCTCTTATTTGCGTTTTGACATACTCAATATTATTGCTATTCCTATAACGGCAAATGCGATTGATAAAACTACCAAGTAAAGTTCTATACCACCTTTTCGGAAACTCAAAAGCCACATCAGAGAAAAAATAATTATAATCAAGAATAAGGTAAAATAGAACCGTCTTAACCTCATCTATTTCTCCCTACCTAAATATTTTTAAAAACATGGCATGCAACCCAGTGGCTGTGAGATATCATCTCAAGCTGTGGTGTTTCGTTTAGACACTCATCAGTAAAATAATTACAAGCATGTACAAAGGGACATCCTTTTGCACCAGGCTTTCTCACAGGAGGATCATACGACCTGAGCTGCTCTACTTTCCTTTTTTTAGCCAACTCAGGGTCAGCAATCGGGCTGGAATTTAACAACACTTTTGTATAAGGATGCACTGGATTTGTAGTTATCTCTTCGCTTGAGCCTTTTTCAACAATCCTTCCACCATACAAAACAGCTATCTCACCTTTTTCATAAGTAAAATACCTTGCTGTGCCTATATCATGCAGAACAAGAATTATTGCAATGTTTTTCTTCTCATTCAAGTCCTTGAGCAACTTTATTATAGCAGCCCTTAGCGACATATCAATCATGCTTATAGGCTCGTCTGCAACTATTATTTCTGGATTTGCTGTCAATGCTCTTGCAATTGCAAGTCTTTGTCTGCCTCCACCAGATAAATGATGGGGATATTTGTTAAAAAAATAATCTGGTGGTGTAAGCCCTACCATCTCAAGAAGGTCATATACGCGTTTTTCTAACCTCTCTCCACTCAGTCCTTCGCACTTTTTTAATGGGTCTGCTATTATTTTGTAAATGGTTTTTGAAGGATGCAAAGAAGCATATGGGTCTTGATGAATGTACTGAACCTTTCTTCTTATAACCTTGTAGTCTTTTCTGCACTCATCTAAACTCTTATTAAACCAGTATATCTTTCCCTCTGTCGGCACTTCAAGGTTTGTTAATATTCTTGCCAAGGTGGTTTTACCCATTCCACTTTCTCCAATAATAACTAATCTATCACCTTTTTTAACTTCCAAATTAATGTCATCTAATGCTAATTTGTACTTCTTTTTAAACAGACCTTGCGAAAACACCTTGCTCACATGTTCAGCTCTTAGGGCAATCTCATTCATCTTTACGTCCTCCTTCTTTATACAAGTGACATGCAACCTTTACATTGTCCGGCAATTTTATAAGCTGTGGCCTTTCTTTCTTGCAAATCTCCATAGCATATTCACAGCGAGGATGAAATCTGCAACCAGAAGGAGGATTTAGCAAACTTGGCGGGTCACCCGGAATAGCTTTTACTTTTGACATATCTGCGTTTATTGCCATTATCGAATTTATCAACCCTTGCGTATATGGATGCTTAGGTTCTTTAAAAATCTTTTCTGTGGGGCTGCATTCAACTAAACATCCACCGTAGATTACAAAAATATTGTCTGCAAGCTCTGCTGCCACTGCAATATCGTGGGTGACAAATATGAGTGTTATGTTCATCTGTGTTTTTAATTCTTTCAGAAGCTGCACTATATGTGCCTGGGTCAAAACATCCAGCGCAGAAGTCGGCTCATCCAAAATTAAAATCTCTGGTTCTAAAAGCAGTGCCAAAGCAATTAATACTCTTTGTTTCATTCCACCAGATAGTTGCATTGGATAAGCATAAAGCACAGTTTCAGGATTAAGCCTTACCATTTTTATCTTCTCTGATGCTTTGTTAATTAACTCATCCTTGCTCCAGTTTATCCCATGTGCCTCTATGGTATCTCTAAAATGGTCAATAATCTTCATGGTAGGGTTTAATGACTGTTGAGCTGCCTGTGGAACAAGAGCTATTCTCTTCCATCTTATCTTCCTCAGTTCATCTTCTCTCAATTCTAATAAATCAAATCCCACAGTCCTGTAAAATACTTTTCCAGAGAGTATTCGTCCATTCGGCGGTAAGGTCCTTGTAATAGCTTCTATAATTGTACTTTTTCCAGACGCACTCTCTCCCACTATTGCCGTCACTGTATTCTCGTAAACCTCGAACGAAACATCTTCAGTTGCTTTTATTGTCCCTTCTCTTACTAAGTATACTGCTTTAAGGTTTGACACTTCCAATAAACAATTCATCTTTATTCATGCCCCCGAAGCTTAGGATTAAACACTTCTTCAATCCCTTGAGCCAATAATATGCCACCATAAATCAACAAAACAATGTTGAGTATTACAAAAAATGGATAATGGAAACCCTTTGGTGTATATAGTGCTCCTGCTTGATATAAAGCATAGTTTAGCATTACTCCCCAGTGAGTAGGGTCAAATTTAGCAAGACCTAAAA
Organism: Caldicellulosiruptor acetigenus; assembly: GCF_026914305.1. Lineage (NCBI taxonomy): Bacteria > Bacillati > Bacillota > Caldicellulosiruptorales > Caldicellulosiruptoraceae > Caldicellulosiruptor > Caldicellulosiruptor acetigenus. The sequence continues at coordinate 2,370,495 of NZ_CP113866.1, forward strand.
ACATCAGTCCTATGGAAAATTCCATTGCACTTTTCAGCTGTGTTACAAAATTTACAAATATATAAGGTATTAATAATTTTGCAATGTCACTGAACAATATATAACCAAGCCCCATATTCAGCATCCTGGAAGCCTCAACAAACTCTCTTGATTTTACCGTCAGCACTTGAGCTGCAACCTGTTTTGCTAAGGGCGCCCATAACCATATTGCAACTATCAAGGCAACTTCTACTGTGTTCAATTTTGTATCAGCAAATATTGCAGCTAAAATCAAAAGTGCAGGGAAAGAGGGAATCACCAAAAACACTGTGATTATTGCATCTAATAATTTTCCACCAATTCCTTCTAAATATCCTCTTGCTACCCCAACCACTGTCCCTATAATTACTGCAAACAAGCTTGCAAAAAGTGTAAGAGAAATTACTGACCTTGAACCGTGTACAATCTGCTGAAAAATATCTACTCCAAAATAATCTGTCCCGAATGGATGTTGCAAAGAAGGTCTTTGATACCTGTTTGCAAAATCAGAATTCATGTTGAGTGGAACTATCATTGGACCAATTGTTGCCATTAAAATAAAAAATAGCAGGATGATAGAACCAACTAACGATTTTTTATTAGAAATAAGTGGCTGAACATAGTCATAAAAGAAATTTGAAAACCTTTTTTTCCTCATTTTAACTTCACCCTTGGATCAATTAATGCATATACAATCTCAGCGATAAAGGTTGCAACAATTACCCCTATCACTATTAAAGAAAATAATCCTGTCAAAAGACCAAAATCTCTCACCGCAATCGCTTTGCCAAAATAAAATCCTATCCCAGGATAATTAAATATCGATTCTACCAATGTATGTCCTCCTAACATGTATCCTATTGAAATGGCCAAACTTGCAATTAGCGGAAGCATAGCATTGTTTTTTATGTATTTGTTTGCAATTATAGAATCTTTTAAACCTCGCGCTTGAGCAAACCTGATATAATCTTCTTCCATAATTTGGGATGTATTTCCTCTCATTGCAAGCGTCCATGCAGCCATTTGAGGAATGGCTGTAGCAAACATAGGTCCGAGCGCATGGTGTATAACTTTCAAAATAAAGCTCAATGAAAATGAGGGTTCCATATCCACTGGATATGCGCCACCTAATGGAATTACACGTAACCTCACTGCAAAAATGAACAAAATTAAAACAGCTAATACAAAAGGCGGTATTGCTTGAATTATGCTTGCTATTCCAGAGATTACTAAATCAACTATTGTACCACGCTTTTGAGCAGCAAAAGACCCAAGATAAATCCCAACTAAAAAGCTTACCAAAGTAGCTAAAGAAATCACAAACAATGTCCATGGAAGCGCTTTGGCAATTATTTCATTTACACTTGTCTGATAAAATGAGGAGTAACCAAAATTACCTTTGAGCAGGTTCGAAATAAATCTCCCGTATCGAACAATTAAAGGTTCATGTGGGTCTATTCCCATTAATTTATGCGCTATTTCAAGTGCCCGTTCCATTTCCATATTTCGCTGTTGTGCTATTGAAACAGCCAGGCCATAAGCGGGGTCGCCTGGCATTTTATTCACCAGGACAAAAACCCCGCTTATAGCTATAAGAAGTACAACAATCAGATAGACTAGTCTATCAACCACATACTTCAACTTTTATTTGCCCTCCACATGTTATTTTTTAACTGCAAGCTTGCCTGTTGTAATCAGAAGATTGTAGACTCTTTCTATTCCACCAGGAGCAAGAGACCAAACAGGGTCATCTTTTGCAGGCCAACCTGTGATCTTTTTATCAGAATAGTAAATTGGCAGAACCTTTTCAAACAAAGGTATAATAGGCAAGTACTCATTTGTAATATATGCTAATTTTTGAACAACATCCATAGATTTTTTCTTGTCTTGTGCAACATCTCTCAGCTGTTCAGTCAAATCATAAGGTGAGAATTTACCCCATGGTGTTGAATATTTATCTTTTGACGGGAACTTCGTAATATTGTATAAATCTGCTTCATACAATCTCAGGTATCCGCTATAAGGATGTGGATAACCTTGCCATGTGACTCCAAACTCAATTGCAGCTTCATAATCCCCACTCTTCATAACCTGGTCTCGCATTCCATCAGGAATAAGCTTCATTTCTACCTTAAATCCAAAATTATTTAGCTGTTGCACAACCTCACGTGCTGCCAATACCCAGTCGCTGTGTGGACCATACACGGACAATGTAAATGCTACAGGCTGACCATTTGGCTGTTGCCATGTACTGCCAACTTTTTTGTATCCAGCTTTTTTCAATATTTCTTCTGCCATTTTGGCGTTTGTAGTATATTTGGTCAATTTACTCAAAGTGTCTTTGGATATCCATTTTGATTCCATGCTTTTTAAAATTCCATGAGCATATGGTGAGCATGTAGATGCCTGCCATACAGCTACATCTCTTACTTTGGATTTATCTAATACATAAGCAATAGCTTTTCTTAGGTTTACATCTTTAAACAATGGCTTTTGATAGTTGAACACCAAAGCTATTTCAGACAAGTCTGTTGTTGTTTTAACCTTTAAAGATGGATTAAGAATAGTAAGCTGTTCTACAACATCCTTTGGCATGTTTGGATGAGCTGCATAAATCTCACCTGAAATCAATGATGCCCAGACAAATTCATTAGAAGACCATCTTCTAAATGTGATTCTATTAATTTTCATCTTTGGATACAACCAGTGATATTTGTTTGCAGTTAAGACCATTTCAGATTGGGTAATCTTTGTTGGTTCAAATGAACCTACAACAGGCATTCTTTTTAGAGTTTTGAAAGGTGAAAAAGCATTTACCTGTTTTCTCAAATCATCAGCTTTTTTGTCATAGGTGCTTTTCAGTTGAGCATCTGGAGTTTTACCAGAAGAGCTTATTGCAAATATCTTTTTGCCAAGTGTTGCAACTTCCTTTGCCTGATTAGCCCATTTGCTATAAACGTGATATGGAGCCAAAGCTGGAATTGCAGCGTCGGTCAATATCGTATGCACAAATGACTGAGGAGCATCTTTTGAAAGTGTGAAAACTACTGTGTAGTCATTTGGAGCGGTCACACTCTCAATCTCATAAGGCCATTGCCACATAGCTTGAATAAAATTGACAGAATTGATTACATCCTTAGCAGTAAAAGGCTTGCCATCACTGAATTTTGCGTTTTTGCGCAGAGTTACTGTAACTTTTCCTTTTTCTATTTTCCAGCTTTCTGCTAATCTTGGAATGTACTCATCACTTTGTGGAATGTAATAAGCAAATGGTTCGTAAACAAACCACCATGCTCCTCCTACTGCTCCTGCACCAAAGGGATTGCCGTGGAATGGAAACGGCCAATCAGTAGCTAACCTTAATTCACCTGCAGAAGATGTTGAGGAAGCACCAAGACTAATCCCCATTAAGCCTATAAAGAAGATTCCTAACACAAGAACTGCAATTAATCTTTTGACACGATTTGACATTTTGAAACCTCCTTTACATTATTTTTTTATGATTTGATAAAAAACAAAGACTTTTTTAAAACAACTGATGTTTAAATTATATACTCTTTTGTGAAATGTGTCAAGTTATTTTTACTTGAATTTTGACTTTATTTAAATTTATTTTACAAAGGAAGCCCAGTCAATTGAGCTTCCTTTTTAGTAAAAGTTAAATACTTTTTATAGATTTGCGAATATTCAATCTGCAAAATATTCTTATATCTTCTGCAGGCTTCGAAGGAAAGTCTATTCTTTCAAGAAGCTGTTTGACTGCTCTTTTACCATAATAATCTCTGTCGATATGAATCATGGAAAGAGAAGGCTTAAAATGCTTGACAAGTTCAGTATCATCAAATCCTACAATAGCTATATCTCTTGGAATTTGCAATCCCATATCTTTCAGGGTGTTTGCTGTAACCAGTGTAGACAAATCGCTCACGCAGAAAAATGCTTCAGGTATCTTCTTCAAACCTCTCAAAAATTCCTGAATTTCTGGTTCTGGATTTTTGCTGAAGTCTTTAAAGCCTTCAATCTTGCAAACTTCTTTGTCTATTTCAAGACCAAATTGTTCATGTGCTTCAACAAACCCCTGCCACCTTTCTTTATAACTAATTGCATGGTTTATATCCCCTATAAAACCAATATGTTTATACCCCTTGGAAATCAAATAAGTTATTGCGGCTTTGGTGGAACGTCGATTGTCTGTGTTCACTGTATCTATCCAATCACTTTCTACAAGATTGTCTATTATTACAGTAGGAATTCTCATTTCTTCAATTTTATCAATAACACTTTTGCCAACAGAAGAAACAATTATTATACCTTTAAAGCTACTATTAGATAAGATCTCATCAAGGCTTGTTTCCTCTTCAGAGGAAATGCAATATAAACTAAACTCAAATCCTTTTTTTCGAATTTCATTCTCTACAGAGTACACAATTGCACTGAAAAAATACGGGTCCTGTAGTACATTTGCTGTCATAATCAAACCTATTGTACCTTTTTCAATTTCTTTCTCTTTGAATTTGTACCCAAGCTCTTTTGCAGTCTGCAAAACAAGCTGCCTTGTTTTTTCGGACACACCTGGCTTGTTAGATAAAGCAACTGAAACTGCGTTTTTTGATATATTTAATTTCTTAGCTATATCTTCCAATGTTACTTCCTTTCTTTTTTTTCTGATTTCTATATCCATGTTAAACCCCTTTTTTGAAATATTTCTACTCAAATTTTATCTCTCTCAAGTTTAATCTTGCAACACCAATAACAGTATCAGCTCCCCCATAATAAACCAATAGATCATCTCCCAGCTGAACATGACCACAACTAAAAACAACGTTGGGAATGTAACCATTTATTTCCCAGTCAAGCTCCGGTTCAAGAATGGGTTCATCTTGACGTGATAAAATTTTAGTGGGATCTTTTTTATCCAAAAGTAAAATTCCCAAACGATAGACATTCAAATGATCAGCAGCATGATAGATTACAATATAGCCATACCTATGTTCAATAGGCGGCCCAGCAACCCCTACGCGACTGCTTTCCCACGTATTCGGTCTTATCTTTACAACTTCTACGTGATCTGTCCAGTTTTTTAAGTCTTCGGAAAAAGCCAACCACATGTTTGGGTACCTGCGATGAAACATCACATATCGTCCTTCTATCTTGTTTGGAAATAATGCTGCATCTTTGTTAGGTTCATCAAGTGCAATACCAATTCTTTCCCATGTAATAAGATTTCTTGATTTGGCTATCATTATGCGATAATCTCCTTCAAATCTGTTACCAAAACCAGTGTAAGTCATATAAAAAGTGTCGCCTATTCTTACGATTCTTGGGTCCTCAATCCCTCTTCTCTCTTGTTCGCACACAGCTTCCATTACAGGCTTGTCAAATCTGAAAAAGTTTATTCCATCAGTTGATACGGCATACCCAATTCGGGAAATATATGCTCCATATTTTTCGTGTGGTGGAAGGTCTGTTGCTCTATACAATATATGGATTAGCCCTCTGAAATATATTGCAGCAGCATTGAAAACAGCAGAGCGTTGCCAATCGTCCTCTTTTTTGGGTTCCAATACAGGTTTGGTAGAAAGCCTTTCAAGTTTTATCATAATATTTATACCCCTTTCTTTTTCAGCTATTTAACTTGACTAAAACTTTATCTTTTCTATTTCAATTCCAGCAACTCCTATGCATGTATCACATGCTCCATAATAAACAAGCAGCACTCCATTAACTATGCACTGCCCACAACTAAACACCACATTCGGTACAAGACCCTTTCTCTCCCATTCAAGTTCAGGTTCCAAAATAGGTTCTTCTTGACGCGCCAAAACTTTAGTAGGATCTTGTCTATCCAAAAGAGCTGCCCCTAACCTATATGTTTTTTTCTCATCAACTCCATGATAAATCAATAACCATCCTTCTTTTATTAAAATGGGTGGACCTGCTATGCCTATTTTGTAACTGTCCCATTTGCCCTCTCGAGGTGTCATAATGATCTTGTGATCTTGCCAATGTACAAGGTCATCCGAAAAAGCCACCCAGATAGAAGGAGGACGTCTATGATAGAGCATATACCTTCCTTTTACTTTTTCTGGATGCAAAGCACCATCTTTATTAGGCTCATCAAGAAGAACTTTTCTTTCATTTGTCCAATTTAAAAGATCTGTTGATGAAATTAGAGAAATTCTAATATCATCCCAACTCCTTCCACCAAAAGCTGTATAAACCATATAAAATTTGCCATCAAGATAAGTTATACGTGGATCTTCCATCCCCCAAGCTTCTTGTTCGCCCTGACCCTCAAGTAAAGGCAATGGCATCCTTTCAAAATTAATCCCATCTTTACTTTTTGCATATCCTATTGAAGAGACAAATTTATAATTCTGCTGAGGCTGAGGAAACGAAAGAGCTTCAAAAGTGTTGTTACACGCTCTGTAAAACAAATGAACATATCCATTATGGTAAATTACACCTGGATTGAAAACGGCCTTTGATTCCCAAGCATTTGTCGGAATTGGTTCTAATATTGGCTTTTGCGATAGTCTTTTTAACTTAAACAAATCCATCCTCCTTTGTATTCAAAAGATTTAAAACTGATATTTGCTTTTTACTTTAATTATATAGTTTTGTAACGTCTAAATCAATTGACTTATAGTAAAAAATAAATTTATCTACATGGTAATAATGCACAAAAAAATAAGGGGAACATTCCCCTTTAAACTAATTCTACTTATATCCTATCCTCCTCAATATCCTTCCTCAGCTTTTCCATGAACCTCAGTAAAAACCTGACGTTGTGGATGGAAAGAAGGATTGCACCAAGGATTTCCTCAGCTTTAATTAGGTGTCTCAAATACGCTCTTGTGAAGTTCTGGCAAGTGTAACAGTCACAGTCTTCTTCTATGGGTCTAAAGTCCTTTGCATACTGAGCGTTTTTGATAATCATTCGTCCTTCTTTTGTGAAAACTGTTCCGTTTCTTGCAGTGCGGGTTGCAAATACACAGTCAAACATGTCAACACCGCGAATGACAGATTCATACAGGCAGTCTGGTGTTCCAACCCCCATCAAGTAGCGAGGCCTATCCTCTGGCAGGATTGGGTGCAAAACCTCTATCATCTCATACATGAGCTCTTTTGGCTCGCCAACAGAAAGCCCGCCTATCGCATAGCCGGGAAGGTCTTCTTCAATTGTGCGCTTTGCACTCTCTATCCTCAAATCCTTATAGGTTGAACCCTGCACTATTCCGAACAGCGCTTGATTTTCAGTGTTTTTATGATGAGCTTTGCACCTTTTGAGCCATCTTGCTGTTCTTTCAACAGCCCATTTTGCATATTCATGGTCAACAGGGTATGGCACACACTCATCAAACGCCATTATGATGTCAGAACCTAAAATGTTTTGTATCTCAATCACCTTTTCAGGTGTGAAAAAGTGCCGAGAACCATCTATGTGAGACCTGAACTCAACACCGTCTTCTGTGATTGTTCGAAGCTTGCTGAGTGAAAACACCTGAAACCCGCCACTGTCAGTCAAAATTGGTTTTTGCCAGTTCATGAACTTGTGAAGCCCGCCTGCTTCTTTTATAACATCTATCCCAGGTCTTAGATAAAGATGATATGTGTTTGCCAGGATAATCTGTGTGCCCATCTCGTATAGGTCTCTGTGCATTATAGCCTTGACTGTTGCCTGAGTGCCAACTGGCATGAAAACCGGTGTTTCAATCACTCCGTGCGGTGTGTAGAGCCTTCCTCTTCTTGCATTAGATTTCTTGCTCTTTTTAATTAGCTCAAACTTTATTGCCACTTTTCCCTTGCCCCTTCCCTTAAAAATGCTTAGAAATATTTACAATAATGAAAAAACTATGGGTTTAAAATGAGCTTTCCACTTCCGATTTTTGTAGAGTTATATATTAGGTTTGAAATATACTCTTTGGTACTTTTCAAGGCATCATACATATTATATCCCTTTGCAAGGAAAGTGGCAAATGCAGTCGAAAATGCACAGCCAGTCCCGTGAATGTTATCTGTAAAGCCTTGTTTTTTTGCATATACTCTAAAAATACTACTTTGGGTTATCAAAACATCCTCTGCAACCTCGCCAGGAAGATGCCCACCTTTTAGGATGCATGATTTTATGCCCATCTTCTTCATTTTTTCTTGAATACTGCTTAGAACATCTTCATCAAAATCTTTAATCTCCACATCAAAAATGACTTCTGCCTCGTTTTTGTTGGGTGTTATTACATCACAGGCTTTGAAAAAGTCATATTTTAAAAATTCTACGAACTCACTTTTACAAAACTCAAAACCGCTTGTGGACCTCAAAACTGGGTCACATACTACATTTTCAAGGTCATATTTCCCCAAGATTTTTACTACAGCCTTTGCTATTTCCAAACTTCCCAAAAGACCAATCTTTAGACTATCTGGCTTTATATCTTCAACCACTTTTTGAAGCTGATACTCAAAAAAATGAGGGTCTATGGGTTTTAAGTCATAGACCCTCTGAGTATCCTGGACTGTCAAAGATGTTACTACAGATGCTGCATAGCTATTTAACGCCCTCACAACTTTTACGTCAAGCAAAACGCCTGCACCACCTGATGGGTCAAACCCGGCAATTATGAGTACTTTTTTCATCTTTCTACTTTCATCTCCTTCTCTAAAAAAACATGTCACAGTTTTTACAAAATAGCCTCATCCCTTGAATTTTTTACAGCGCAGAGCCTTCCACACATTGAACATGTGTCAGATGTGAAACTGCTTCTGTACTCTCTTGCCTTCTCAGGGTCAACCGAAAGGCTTATCATCTTTTCCCAGTCAAGGTCTCTTCTTGCAACTGACATCTCAATATCCTTTTCAAGCGGCTTTTTGAACCCTTTCGCTATATTTGCACTGTGCGCTGCAATTTTAAACGCAACAATCCCTTCTTTGACATCCTCTAAAGATGGAAGTCTCAAATGTTCAGCAGGTGTAACATAGCACAGAAAATCTGCTCCATTCAAAGCTGCAATGAGCGCACCCATCGCACCTGATATATGGTCGTACCCTGCTGCAATGTCTGTTGTAAGAGGTCCCAAAACATAAAACGGTGCACCGTGGCAAAGCCTCTTTTGAATTACCATGTTTGCTGCAATCTCATTTGCTCTCATGTGCCCTGGCCCTTCTATCATCACCTGCACATCCTCTTTCCAGGCCATTTTTGTAAGCTCGCCAAGGTTTATAAGTTCTTCTATCTGCAGCGCGTCTGTTGCATCAGCCACCGCACCTGGTCTTAGGCTATCGCCAAGGCTGATTGTAACATCATGTTTTTTGCAAATCTTTAAAATCTCATCAAAATACTCATACAGAGGATTTTCTTTGCCGTTTGCCATCATCCATTTATAAAGAAGTGCTCCGCCTCTTGAGACAATCTTGAGCAGGCGCTCATTTTTTTCAAATCTCTCCAAAGCCTTTCTTGTAATTCCTGCATGGATTGTGAAAAAGTCAACTCCTTCTTCTGCCTGCCTTTCAATTTCTTCTATAAACTCTTTGCCATCAACCTTTGTAATGTCGTCGTGCCTTGATGCAACCTGGTAAACTGGAACTGTTCCTACTATAAAGTCATAGTTTTGAAGAATGAATTTTCTGAAGTTTGAAGCATCAAGCCCGCTGGATAAATCCATCACAGACTCAACATCAAATTTTTTGGCAAGTTCAAGCTTCTGGATTTCATATTCAAAGTTTGGACATGCCTCTGACACACCAAGGTTAACATTTATCTTGACATATGTTCCATCGCCAATGGCAAAATATCTGTCTCTTTTTCTATTCTTATTTGCAAGAATTACAATTTTGCCCTCTGCAACCTTTTGCAAAAACTCTTCTTTATCTATCTCCTCGTTCTTAATAGCAAGCTCCATCTCTTTTGTAAATATCCCCTGTTTTGCTAAGCTCATTTGAGTCATTTTTTGTCAGCTCCTTTCAAAACTTTTTAAAATCTTAAAAAGGCTTTCTATTTTTTGTCGAATATTATCTGCACCCACTATCTCTGTAACAGCACAGATACATCTTGCACCATTTGCCAAGACCTCTTTTAAATTGTGCTCTTTAATCCCACCTATTGCAACAAAAGGTAAAGGGGAGTTTTCAGCTGCCCATTTTACCATTTCAAGCCCAATCGGTGGATGTGGATTGTCTTTCGTAAAACTTGTAAAGACCGGTCCCAAACCAACATAGTCAGCACCATCTTCCTTGGCTTTCAAAACCTGTTCTTTGGTGTGTGTAGTAACACCGATTATAAATTCGTCGCCCAAAAGTTTTCTCACCTCAACTGCTGGTAAGTCGCTTTGCCCCAAATGAACACCGTCTGCACCTACCATCTGGCAAAGGTCTGCATGGTCGTTAACAATTAAGAGTGCCCCATAATCTTCTGTGAGCTTTCTTATTTCAAGACATTCTTTGTACTTTTCTTTTAAAGATTTGTATTTTTCCCTGTATTGAATGATTTTTATGCCGCCATCAAGCATGGCTTTTACAACTTCAATATTAGACCTTCCGTTTGAAAACTTTTCGGCTGTCATTCCATAGATGGTATACGTTGAAAATAGCTTTAATTTTTCCTCTTTAGTCAAACTCAAGCTCGCTCACCATCCTCAAAACTTCATCAGCCTGCATTGCAGCAACTGCAACCACTTTTGGAGCAAGAGGTTTTTTCTCTTTTATTGATGTTACAAAGTCACCTATAATCGAAAAGTTCTTGCCACGCTTGATTTTGATGTTTTCACAGTCGCCAAACCCTGCAATTCCTGATGCTAAGACAACCTTTTTTCCATGCTCGTGTGCTTTTCTGAAAATCAAAACCTTGGTAAGTTCATTGTCAACAGCTTCAACAATGATGTCATGTTCCAAAATCAAGTTATCTATGTTCGACTCATCAACCTTCATGTTCACAGCCTTTACACTTACATAAGGATTTATCTTTGAAAGAATGTCTTTAAGCGCAGAGGTTTTATCCTCCCCTGTTTGATAAAAGAAATAGTTTTGCCTATTGAGGTTTGAAATGTCCACTTTGTCAAAATCCACTATTGTGAGATTTTTGACACCGCATCTTACCAGCAACACTGCAATATTAGATCCAAGACCACCGCAGCCAATGATAAGAATCTTGACCTTTGAGAGTTTTTCAAGCATTTTTTCATCAAAATAGTTTCTTAGCATAAGGTCAAATAAGCTCATAAACTTCCAACACCCCTTACCCAGTTAGTAAACTCGGGTCTCAATCCTTTTTTTATTATACTATCTACAACCTCAGCAACGCTTCTTCTATCCTCAACCTCAAACTGGGCATCTTTTTCTTCTTCCTGCGCTACGTACCCGCCAACAGTTGTTTTAGAGCCTGCTGACATCTTTGTTATACACACATCAATGAGCGCATCGCGAAGTCGCGCATCTTCCCGTGTGGATATAACAATTCCAACTCTTGGAAGATAGAGCCTTGCAACAATCAAAAACTTTATAAATTCCTTGTCAGAAACAGAAAACTTTGGAACAAAATCTGTCCCTGCGGATCTTACGCGCGGGAATGAAACTGAGATTTCTGCTTTAGGAAATCTGTCAAGAAGATACTCTGCATGAAGTAAAGTACAAAGCACATCTTTTTTGGGATGAGATAGCCCCAAAAGCGGTCCCACGCACGCTTCATGAAACCCGGCAGATAGTGCTCTTTCAACAGCTTTGAACCTGAACTCAAAATCCTTTTTTGGTCCAAAAGGATGCAGCTTCTTATAATCCTCTTTTTGGTATGTCTCTTGATATATGGTTATCCCCACAACACCAGCGCTTGCAAGACTTCTATATTCTTCTTCTAAAAGAGGGTAGACCTCAATCGAAACCTCCGACATATAATTTGCAGCTATTTTGCAAGCTTGTTCAATATAATCAACCGGAGAGTGTATTCTATCCTCTCCTGTGAGGATTATAACAGAGTCGATGCCCTCTTCTTTCATGGCTCTGAGCTCATTTTCAATTTCATTAAACTCTAATTTTTCTCTTTTATAATTTTTTCTGCAAGAAAATCCGCAGTAAACACATCCGTTTTGACAGTAGTTTGAGATATACAGCGGCGCATACAAGAGAATGACCTTGCCAAAGTTTTCTCTTGTGAGCTTTTTAGCTTTGCTTGCCATGAGAAGGATTGAGTTTTTGTCTTCCACATTCAAGAGTTTTGCCGCATCTTCAATATTTACAACTTCTTTTTCTAAAATTTCACATACCTCATCATAAGTGGGAACATAATCTTTAAACTCTTCCCAAACTTTTTCAGCTTTTCTTATAAACTCTGTCATTTTTACTTAGCACCTTCTTTTTTTGTTTGAAATATATATTTTAGCCTGTTATAAAATCTTCCAAAGGTGATGATGCCTGAGCATACTCATATTCTTTCAAAAGTCCAACCTCAAAAGCAAGTCTTCCTGCCTCAACAGCTTTAGAAAATGCTAAAGCCATTTTCACTGGGTCTGAAGATGTTGTAATTGCTGTGTTGATAAGCACAGCATCAGCTCCCATCTCCATAGCCTTTGCTGCATGAGATGGTCTTCCTATCCCTGCATCAATTATCACAGGGATTTTTATCTCGTTTATAATCGGTTTTAAAAGCACTTCACAACCTATACCTTTGTTTGTTCCAATTGGTGAGCCAAGCGGCATGACAGCTTCAACACCAATTTGCTCAAGCTCCTTTGCAAGGTTGAGGTCTGGGTATATATACGGGAAAACCTTGAACCCTTCTTTTACCAGAATCTCGCAGGCTTTCAAAGTCTCAATGCTGTCCGGGAAAAGATACTTTGTATCCTTTTCAATTTCAACCTTTACCCAGTTGGAATTTGTAAGCTCTCTTCCTATCATTGCAATCTTTACAGCCTCTTTGTGGTCCTGCGCACCTGAAGTGTTTACCATGATTATTGCATCTTTAGGGATATATTCCAACACGTTTTTGGTATGCTTGGTATTTGGACCAATTCGTCTGACAGCTACTGCAAAAACTTCTACTCCTGCCTCATAGTACATCTTTTCAATAAGTGAGTAGTCAGGAAGCTTTCCTGTTCCAACAAAAAGTCTTGATTTGAGGGTCTTGCCTCCTATCTCGAACATATCAATCGTCTCCTTTCTGCGTATAGTTTTTAAACTTGCAAAACTTGAAGCTTTTAACCACCGCCAACAAAGCTGACAATTTCAACATAATCTCCGTCTTTGAGCAAGAAATTTTCCCACATCTCTTTTTTCACAATTTCGCCATTGACTAAAACTGCACAGACTTGAGGATTTAAATTAAGACTTAGCAAAAGCTGAAGTATGCTTCCACAAAACTCCATCTCTTTGTCATTTACCCTTATCAAAGCTTTCACCTCCATTAAAACAAAAAGCTGCCTTTGCCGGCAGCTCTTTAAACTTTTTGTGTAAATTTTGGTCCATCTTTTATAAAACAAAAAGCCTTTAATGCCGGACTATTTTGCATTAAAGGCTTTTAAATCTTTGCTTTCCCTTCGCCGGCATTACCCGGATCAGGTTCAAAGGGTCAAGGCACAGGGATTTTTTTAGTGCCTACTCTCAGCCGAGCTTTACCCCGCTCAGCTCCCCCTTAAAACCAGATATTTAGTTTTTCATTTTTAGTATAGCACTTTGAAGCAGGTTGTGCAAGAGAAGTTGGATACCTTGTTGAACACCTGCCAAAAATTCTTTCGTTTTTGTCTCATCTAAAAGCCTTGCCACATTTGATACAAACTCACCCATTGTTCTCACCATATTATTGAAATTTTAATTTATTCTTCACTTTCATTAAAAAGTCTTATAATAAAATAGATCATACTTCCGAATATTATGAAAGCAAAGAAAAATACTAATAAAAGAAACATAACTTTGTTTAACTTTATCACTTTAAACGTATATAGCAAGATAATACTCAAGAAAATTTGACCCATCCAAGAAAGCAATATAAAAGAGCAGGTCATAATTTTTCTCATATTATAATTTAATTCGTATGAGTCTCCTTTTAAAGGCACACTAAGTTTCATCTTCCCTCTTATTGTTAGTTCAAAGAAAAGATAAAAAATAACCAAGATAACTAATTGGACAATGACAAGAGGTAAAGAAATTTTTATAAGCTCACTTTTATTAATAATTGCACTTAACTCAGAATTCAAGTTAAAATTAATTGAAAGTTTGTGGGGTAAAGTTTTATACTTTAAAAAACATATAAATACAATTACAATAATTAAAACAAGTTGTAAAAGAAAATATAACCTTGATGGATATTTTTCATTATTATACACTGTGAACCATACTCCCTAAATTACAAAATATCTTAACTTTCATAAGATAATTATATAATTTCCCAATATATAATGTCAAACTCCAATTTCTTAATAAATCATAACTTTCTGTTAAATCGAAAGATATTAATTCAGTTTCAAAAAATAAAAAGAGCAAAGCTTGCAGCCTTGCCCTTAAAAGTTTATTAAAATTCATCTTAAATTACTTATGTGCAGCAGTCCTAAAAGCCATTTGATAAAGCTCTTCTTTTCAGTCTTTTTTGTAGTAGTAGGAATTAATTGAGTTTTTGCTACATTCTTTTCTGTAACTTTAGCTCTTATTTCATCTGTTTTCAAAACAAATTTAACCTCTCCATCCATATCTTTTGAGATACCTGTAAATGCTTTGTACTCCTGCGATAAGTCTTTCATGGCTTCTAAAGTATCTTTTATATCTTCAATCTTATCAATAACCTCATTTGCCTTCGAATTCAGTTTTGCAATTCCTTCTTTCTGGAACTTCTCATAGCTGCTGCTAAAAGTTTTCAGCCCTTCTTGAATCTGTTTCGAACCAGTATATAGCTTTTCAGAAGCATCAGCTACAGTTTTTACTTCTGGCTTGATTGATACAATGTAGAAAGAGCATCTTTGACATCATCTAAGGAAACAACCTTATTCAGCTCCATTTCCCCTACTCATCTGTTTTTGAAGTCTTTCGGTGAGGGCTTTTGCTGCGTTGTAGCCCATCTTCTTTTGTCTGTTGTTCATTGCTGCAACCTCAACAATTATAGCAAGATTTCTACCGGGTCGTACAGGAATCACAACTGTTGGAACTTTTATCCCCAAAATCTCTATGTACTGGTCATGAAGACCAAGCCGTTCATATTCCTTGCCCTGTTTCCATGTTTCAAGCTGGATAACAAGGTCAATTCTTTCGGACTCTTTGACGCACCCAACACCAAACAGGTTTTTGACATCCAATATTCCAATCCCTCGAATTTCGATAAGATGCCTTATAATCTCGGGGGCTTCACCGACAAGTGTCTTTTCAGAAACCTTTCGAATCTCAACTGCATCGTCGGCAACAAGAATGTGCCCTCTTTTCACAAGCTCCAAAGCAGTTTCGCTCTTCCCAACCCCACTTTCGCCAAGCATCAAAACACCTTCACCATACACATTTACCAGCGTGCCATGGCGGGTTATCCTTGGTGCAAGTTCGTGTGTCAAAAAAGTGCTCAAATTTGTCATGAACCTTGTAGTAACCTCTTGAGTGCGAAGAAGAGGAACACCATACTTTTTGGAAAATTCTAAAAACTCCTCAAAAGGTTCCTGGTTTGAGGTAATTATCACACACGGGATATTTCGCTGAAAAAGTCTTTCAATTGCATTTCTTCGCTGCGAGGGTGTCATAGTCTTCAAATACGCCATCTCAGAGATTCCGATTATCTGAACCCTCTGCTCATCAAAATACTCAAAAAACCCCATAAGCTGCAAAGCGGGTCTATTTAAGTTCATATCCTTTATCTTTCTCTCTTCAATTCCACTGATTTCTGTCAAACACTCTAAATTTAGCTCTTTTATTATTTTGCCAACTGTCGTATAGAACAATTTGTACCCACACCTTTCTTTCTGCGTCAATTTATTTTTATACTCCAATCTTTTCTTTTATTTTCAAAGCTATATCATATGGAATATCAGCCACTTTTACAATCTCTTCAATGCTTGCCTTTCGCAAATTGTCAATTGACCCAAAAGTTCTAAAGAGCTTAAGTTTCCTCTTCTCTCCTATTCCCTCTATTTCATCTAAAATTGACTCATACAGATGCTTCTTTCTAACTTCTCTGTGAAACTTCACCGCAAACCTGTGCGTCTCTTCTTGAATAGCATATATAAGTTTATACACAAGCGGATACTCTTGAATACCTACTTCTTTACCATTGTAAATCAAGTCCCTTGTTTTGTGCCTATCATCCTTTACCATGCCAGCAACAGGAATAGAAAATCCCAAAGTGTTCAAAACCTCTAAAGCAGCATTGACCTGATTTTGCCCACCATCAATCAATATCAAATCAGGGATTCTCCCATGTTTTTCTAAGTTTGTCAACCTCCTTGTCAAAACCTCTTTGACGCTTCTTATATCATCTTGCCCTTCAAATCCTTTTATTTTGAACTTTCTGTAAAATTCTTTGTTGAATTTTCCATCCTCAAACACAACAAGGGTCCCTACATTATCAGCACCTGCAATGTTGGAAATGTCGTAGCTTTCTATCTTCTCAATTTCATTTTCAAGCCCAAGGATATTTTTAAGAGTTAAAAGCGCCTCAGCATAAACATCATCTACTCTTTGCCTGTTCGCAAGGGAAATCTCTGCATTCTTTTTTGCCATGTCAAGAAGCTGCTTTTTTTCACCCTGTTTTGGGGTAATCACCTTCACTTTAAATCCATAAAGTTTTTCAATCATCTTTTCAATATTGTCAGCATTTTCTATTCTGTGAGGAATTATGATTTCCTTTGGCAGCGATACAACATCAGAGTAGTACTGTTCTAAAAACCTCTCAAATGTGTCCTCCTCAGCTTTCAAAACAAACTCTTCCTTGTTTATAAGCTTGCCATTTCTGATAATCAGCACAACAATTGCAATGTGTGCGTCATCTTTTGCAAAGTTTATAACATCTTCGCTTCTGTCATCTGCATAAACGACTTTCTGTTTTGTAATTATTTGCTCAAGGCTTGAAAGCTTATTTTTTATCTCCTGCGCCTTTTCAAACATTAGATTTCCGGCATATTCAAACATCTTTGCTTTGAGCTCTTCAACAATCTCATCGCCTTTGCCGCTCAAAACCTTTACAGCTCTGTCAACAAGCTTTTGGTATTCTTCCTCAGATACATCTCCTTTGCACACACCAAGACACTTTTCTATATGAAAATTAAGGCAGGGCCTGCCCTTGCCAAGCTGGTCAGGAAACTTTTTCTTGCAAGTCCTGAGCATAAAAAGGCTTTTGAGTAGCTCCACCGTCTGCTTTACAGAATACCCACTGACATACGGACCAAAATAACGGCTGCCGTCCTTTTCAACCTTTCTTGTTGTCACAAGCCGTGGAAACATCTCGTTTGTTATCTTTATATATTGGTAGTTTTTGTCATCCCTGAGCAGAACATTGTATTTGGGCCTGTATTCTTTTATAAGGTTGCACTCTAAAATCAAAGCTTCTACCTCGTTGTCTGTCACAATATAGTCAAGGTCTTTTATTTTTTTTACCATGAGCTTTGTCTTTGGCGGCATGTCTGATGAGTTTTGAAAATACTGTCTGACCCTATTTCGCAGGTTTACAGCCTTGCCAACATATATAACATTTCCATTTTCATCTTTCATTATATAAACGCCCGGCGATGTTGGAAGATTAGAAAGCTTTTCCTCAAGCAGCATCGGTCATCTCCTCTTTTTTCTTCGCACCCAGTATTCTTTTATTGAGATTGAGGTTGAGACTGACTATTTTCTAAAATTTCCACTCTTATGTAAGTGGGGAAGACATCAAAATCTTCTATGTTTGAAGGCTTTTCAACCAACACCTGAAGGTCGTAACTTCCTTTGGTCAGATTTGAAACGTCCACATACGCCTTCAAAGAATTAAAATCTACAGAATTTTGCGCACTTTGGTAGTATTTGAGCTTCACTGTAGCTTTGTCAGGGCTGAGTTTTGCAACAAGCCCTGGTGATAGTCCTCTCACTTCAACAGGGATATTGATAGATTTCTCGACAACTGAATCTGTGTATATAGTGATTGTAACCTGTTTTACATTATCTAAAGACTTTATATTCTTTGGTAGACTGAAGTCAAACTGAAAAGTTGATTTATTTTCAAGCATCTTTGTATCAATAGTCCCCACAACAATCTCATTTATTGAGTTTATGTCTTCTTCTTTTCCTGCTATATTGATTGTAGAAGGTTTTAAAATTATCTTTGATATCACTTTGCTTGGTGGAAGACTACCTTTGAACTTGACACTCAAAGGTACCTGTTTTGTCTTGAGTATCTCCACATACACATCTATGCTCTTTTGGGACAGGTCAAAAAGCGATGTTATGTCTTTTCCCCTTGAATCTATTACCTTCACAGGTACAGACGCTTTGAACGACCTGTCGTTAAGACTTAAGTTCAGCTGAGCTACGCATTTCGAAATCTCTTTTATATCACTCTCAGCACCTTTTATGCTTATCACGTTAGGCTCTTCCTGATAATTATTTATAATGTAACCTTTCTTAGGATTTCCATTTATCTCAACCGAAACATCTTTCTGGATTGTCACAAGATTGTCAATAGACACTGTAACGTTTTTAGGATACACACTCTCTATGTTAATCCTGTGGTAAGGGTTCTGGATAGCTATTGGAAGTTTTACATCACCTGTCTGTCTTATATCAGAAAAGTCTACCGTTGCCTGGATATTCTTTTCATCTACTTTGCTAAGTTCATCCTGTGTACCGCTTATAACTATTCTCACTTCTTTGGCATCAGCTTCTGTCATCACAAGACCTTTTGACAAAGTTGCAATGTTGTATCTAATGGGAATAATTATCTCTCTTTTCTTTATAGGATTTATAATGCTATTTACATAGAACCACAGAACAATTGCAATCAAAATTGAAACAACTTTGAGCCAGAAATTGTCGTCTTTTGGTTTTTTTATTGCAATCTTTTTCAAACTCTAACGCCTCCACTTGAAAATACTTAGCCCATTTTTCTCTTTTTCTTGTTTCAAAGGCCTGAGAAGTATTTTTCTTAAAGCCTCAGGTCCTAAGTTTCTTGTAAGCCCACCATTGTACGCAACAGAAATAATACCTGTCTCTTCTGATACAACAATTGCTGTTGCATCAGAATTTTCGGAAATCCCAAGTGCTGCTCTGTGCCGTGTTCCAAGCTCTTTACTTATGTACCTGTTCTCAGATAGAGGCAAAAAACATGCAGCTGCTTTTATCTTCCCATCTCTTATAATCACTGCGCCATCATGAAGTGGGGTGTTTGGAATAAATATATTTATCAAAAGCTGGGATGAAATCTCTGAATCAATTATAATCCCTGTGTTGATAATATCCCCTATTTTGGTCTGACCTTCGACAACAATCAATGCACCAATTTTATTCTTGGAAAGATACATCACAGCTTTTATAATCTCTTCAACGCTGTTTTGCCACTTTATTACCATTTCCTCATCAGGGTCAAGCCACAAAAACTTGCCCCAGATTTTGCTTCTACCAATCTCCTCTAAAGCACGTCTTAGTTCTGGTTGGAAAACTATCAAAAGAGCCAGCACACCATACGATAGTGTATTTGTCAAAAGCCAGTTTATGACATTAAGACTCAGCCACTTGCTCACCTGTGTAATAACAATCAGCACCGCTATTCCTTTTATGAGCTGATACGCTCTTGTGTCTTTTATCCACACAATTATTTTGTATATCACAAACGACACAATTGCAATGTCAATAATATCAAACGGCGAAATTCTTATAAGCGTTACATTTCTCAAAAACTCCTGAAGATAAAAAGAAAAATCTTTCAGCAAACCTTTCTCCCCCACTATTTTTTAAATATTGCCAAGATACACATTCACAAGATACTTCTTAGCAACCTCTCTCAGTCTCATTAACGTTTCTTTTGGAGTTGGTGGAAGGGTCATCTTGTATCTTGGAAAATATCTTGTAAGGTGTAGCGGAATTCTATCATCAATTGAGGCAATCCACTTTGCAAGACTTTCTATTTCTTCATCCCTATCATTTAACGTTGGTATAATGAGTGTTGTTATTTCAATATGAATCTTTTTAGCGCAAATCTCAACAAACCTTTTTACCGTCTCTAAATCCCCGCTGCAAACCTTTTTATAAAACTCATCATTAAAAGCTTTCACATCAATGTTTGCTGCGTCAATCACTTCAAGAAGGTCATTGAGCGGTTCTTCATTCAAATACCCGTTTGTGACAAGCACAGTCTTTAGCCCTTCCTGTCTAAAAGCTTTTGCCACATCCATTACATATTCAAACCAGATGGTAGGTTCATTGTAAGTAAAAGCAATACCGATGCACTTGGGGTCTTTCTTGGCAAGAGCAATTAGCTTTTCAGTCTCAACCTCGAATACATTTGGAGTTAGCTGGGAAATCTCAAAGTTCTGGCAGTGAAGGCATCTAAACGAACACCCAAATGTCCCTATAGAGAGTATGCTTGACCCTGGATAAAAATGATAAAGAGGTTTTTTCTCTATAGGGTCAAATGCAATTGAAGAAATACAGCCATAGTTTAGCGAAAAAAGCCTGCCATCAACATTTTTTCTTACCCTGCAAAAACCAGTGCTGCCCTGTGGTAGAATGCATCCATGCGGACAGAGCTTGCATTTGACTTTTTTACCTTCAAGCTTTTCATAATATCTTGCCTCAACCATTCTACCCTCTTCCCTTACTTGTGTCTTTCAACTGTAAACCTTTCTATCTCAAAATCTTCACTTTCATAGTCAATTCCTGCTTTTCTGCAGGCGATTCTTAGCTGCTCTTCAACTGTGTCAACCCCTTCAAGGTCAGGAAGCAAAAGCCCTTGCCTTGTCCCTTTTCTCACAATAACCCCATATTTTTTAGGGTCAAGCTCATCAATTGAGCTTACCTTCTCAGGTGGACTTAGAATATCAACATCATACACTAAACTTTCAAGCTCATCTTCTCTGACCTCTTCAAACCTCGGGTCGTGAAACCCTGCTGCAACAGCATTTCTGATTATCTCTTTTGCGATATTCTCCTGTGTGGGGAAAATTGTGCCTATACAGCCTCTTAAATTCCCATCTTTTTTGATTGACACAAAAACTCCTGCTCTTTCTTTTAGCATCCTTTCTGTGACATAATCTGGTATGTGGTCTAAGTACCTGCGGTGTCTTACATAGTATTCTAAGCTTTCTCTTGCAAGTCTTATATATTCATCTTCATTTTCTCTTATCTTTTTAAGTCTCTCTTCTCTTTTTTTCACTATCTCATCAAGCAAAGAAGAATTTGCTTCCCCTTTCTGGTAAAAGGCAGCAACACAGTATCCAACACCAAATGGTCCTTCATAAGAATAAACCTTGGATTCTACTTCATACCCCTCAAATGCTCCAAGCAAAACCTTTATGGACCTAAAACCGCATTCTGCCGCCTTTTCTGAAAGCTCAGGGTCTATGCTATAGAGTGCTCGTACATTGCTACTTTGCAAAAGTTCAACCAAAAGTCTGTCAAACTCAGGTCCTTCTTTTGCAAACCCATAAGGTCCATCGTAAGAGAGTTTGTGCGAAAGGTCACCTGAAGCTACAATCAAGCCTCTTTTCCCTTGTTTTTCGATTGCTCTTTTGAGTATCATTCCATATTTATAAAGCTTTATATCATCAAGCATACAGTAAGATGTGTGAATAAGCTCAAATTCTTTATACTTTTTGGTGATAAAATAAAGCGGGACTAATGCTCCATGGTCAAGTTCTCGCGAAACTCCATATCTTTTTTGAATTTTGTCTGACACAAACCCAACTGTCAAACCTTCCTGGCTACACATCTTTGCTATGTCTTGAACTATCTCAAGGTTATTTTTAAACCTAAATTCAATTCCATATACACCCCATCTTGCAAGGCTTCCACTAATTTCTGGCTTGTCGTTCAAGAAAAAAGCATCCGAAAACACAGGTGCATGGGGTGATATTATGACTATGACCTCAGGTTTGTATTCAGCTATCTCATCTGCTACTTTTTCCAAAGCATCTAAGGTTGCCTGGCACTTTTTCTCCTCGCCTCTCCCAATCTCGGGAATCAAGACTGGTGGATGTGGCAGTAAATACCCTACCATTTTTGCCTGCCCCTTACTTTGATTTTTTTCAAGTTTTCATATATAATATTTTACCCTTTTTTTGTGCCTGCTTCTACTACTCAAATATTAAAAAGTTGTTACAAAACAAAAACGGTCGGCAAAATTTTACTCCCGACCGCATAAATAACTTAAATGAACTATTTTTTTGCTAAATTTCATTCAAGATACCTTTTAAATATTCAAACCCAAGCCTTAGTCCCTCTTTTACTTTTTCTTCAGTCCCCTCATACTCTGGGTCCTCGTGTTCTATGCTCACAACAAAGTTATACCCGTTTTGTTTTAGCTCTTTCAAAAATGCTTTCCAGTCAATCTCGCCACGACCTGGCATTCTGTACACCCAATATCCCATATCCCATTCATTTTTTCTTTGAATTTGGCTACCAAAAATAGAATATTTATTGAGCTTGTCTTTCAAAATCTGAGTATCCTTTGCATGGACATGGAATATTTTGTCTTTGAACTCTTTTATGACCGAAACAGGGTCAATCCCAAGCCAAATAAGGTGTGACGGGTCAAGGTTCAAACCAAAGTTGTCGTAAGGCAGCCTTGAAAACATCTCTTCCCAAAGTTCTGGTGAATATGAGATTGTACCCATCCATCCACCGTTTGGGTTCCAGCCCGGCATAGGGCAGTTTTCAATTATAATAGAAACTCCTTTTTCCTTTGCATACTCCAAAATCTCTTTAAAGACAATCTCAAACTCATCAAAGTTTTCCTTGATTGTCTTGTTATAGTTTCTCCCAACAAAGGTCCCAACATACTTGACGCCAAGAAGGTTTGCTGCATCAATCACCTTTTTTAAATGGTCATGGTAAGATTTTCTTATCACAAGGTCAGGGTGCAGGTTGTTGTCATAGTACGCAAGAGAAGAAATTTGCATATTGTTCTGCTCAAAAAGTTTTTTGATTCTTTCAGCTTGCTCTTCTGTAAGATTTGCAACATCCAAGTTTGTACCAGAGTAGTCTCTGGTATTTTTTACAGGCCAGCACGCAACCTCCAGCATCTCAAAACCAATGCTTTTTGCCCACACAACAAGATTTTCAAGGCTTTCTCTTGGAAGACAGGCTGTTAAAAATCCAAGTTTCATTACCGTCAGCTCCCCTTTCCATCTTTAGAATTTGGACCAATGCTTAATAATCAATCCTCACAATTCTGCCAGTCTTTGCTGACTCAAAACATGCAAATACAACCTTCATGGTCTTTAAACCTTCTTCCCCAGAAATTTTGGGTGGTGTGTTTGTCAAGATACAATCAATAAATTCGTCTACCACACCTGATTTTGTTTGTCTTTCGTTTGTCTGCATTGTATCAAGCTCAAAATATGCTTTTTGACCGTTTGCATATCTTATTATCATCGAAAATTTTGGGTCTGCGTAAAGTGTAATTGAACCCTTCTCACAGTAGATTACAGTGGAGTTATCTTCACTTCCCGGGTATGTCCATGAAGCTGTGAGCGTTCCAATCGCGCCGCTCTGTGTCTTTAAAATGCAGACTGCATTGTCGTCAACGTCAATTGGCTTACCATTTGGATACTTCTTGGAAAGAGTTGTAACAAACGCAGCTGCCTCAACAAACTCCTCACCAAGCAAAAATCTCATAAGGTCAATCTTATGAACTCCAAGGTCGCCCATAGCACCAAAACTTGCTGTTTCTTTGTGGAAAAACCATGTATCGGGCTTGTCTGAGCTCCAGCTCTCAGGTCCGCCATGACCAAAGGTAGTTTTAAAACTCAGCACTTTCCCAAGCTCACCGCTTTGTATTATCTCTTTTGCCTTTTTGTGGGCGCTATTAAACCTTTGGTTGTGAGCAATCATCAAAAACTTGCCCATCTCTTTTGCAGTCTCTACCATCATTCTGCATTCATCTTCTGTTGTTGCCATTGGCTTTTCGCAGAGAACATGAGCACCCTCTTTTAAAGCTTTTATGGTAGCATCAGCATGAAGATAATTTGGCGTTGCAACTATTACCGCATCAGGTTTTATTTCTTTGAGCATCTTTTCGTAATCATCATAGACATTTTCAACTTCAAACTTTTCTGCAATAGCTTTTGCATGTTCTAAATTCCTGTCACATACAGCAACAAGCTCAACATTGGGATTTTGCTTTGCCTCCGGAGCATGTCTGTGCTTTGTAATAGAACCACATCCGATTATTGCAAACCTTAGCTTTTTCAATTTAGCCTTCCCCCTTTATTGGTGTAATTGATTACATAAAATATTATATCTCATTGTGTAATCAATTACAATGGTTTTAAAATAAAAAAATAAACATCAAGCAGACTCTCGTGTTTTGAGCTCATGAGGAAGTATAATCTTTTGTTTTTTAAAAGTATCAGGACTTTCAAGCGTATCAATCAAAATCTGTGCAGCCTTTTCGCCTATTGAGTACATGGGCTGTGCAACAGTTGTGATTGAAGGCTCATACAACCTTGACATCATGATATTGTCAAAACCTGTCACAGAAAACTCATCAGGGATTTTAAGCCCCAGAGCTTTGGCAGCCTTTATCGCTCCAACTGCCATCAAATCTGAAGAGCAGGCAATTGCATCGTATTTTTTAAGACAACAAAGATTTTTTAGCTTCTCATAAAGCTCTGCCCAACCATAGCTGCATCTTATGACGTTCTCTTCTCTAAACTCCAATCCATTTTCTTCAAGAGCTTTTCTGTATCCTTCTTTCCTTTCAAACTCAGAAGGGATGTCTTCGTTTCCAATTGCGCATAGAATATTCTTCTTGCCTTTTTTTATAAGGTAGTCTACAACGTCATAAAACGCTCTTTTGTGGTCTATTGCTACATATGAAGTGTCCAAAAAAGGATAAAACTCACATGCTTGAACAATCCTTCTTGTGTCAAGCCCCTTGCAAAAATCAATCTCAATCTTTGCAGATGCAATTATCGCCCCATCAACCTGTTTTCTTTCTATAAGCTTTAAATACTCAGCTGCAATTTCAGGACTGTTTTGTGTTGTGCAGAGAAGTATACCATAACCATTCTTTCGCGCAGTATCCTCAATACCTTTAACAACACGTGCAAAGTAGTTATTAGCAATTGTAGGAAGTATAACTAATATCAGATTTGACTTGTCCTTGCGAAAATTTCTTGCAAGAAGGTTTGGTTTAAATCCCAGCTCTTCTATCGCCTTTAAAACCTTCTGACGCGTCTGTTCAGAGACCTTCTCTGAGTTATTGAGAACCCTTGAAACTGTTGCAACAGAGACACCAGCTCTTTTCGCAACATCTTTTACTGTTGGCATTTTACACCCCCAGATACTTTTACTTCTGCTTTTTATTTTATACCTTTGGCAAAATCCT
Organism: Caldicellulosiruptor acetigenus; assembly: GCF_026914305.1. Taxonomy (NCBI): domain Bacteria; kingdom Bacillati; phylum Bacillota; order Caldicellulosiruptorales; family Caldicellulosiruptoraceae; genus Caldicellulosiruptor; species Caldicellulosiruptor acetigenus. The sequence continues at coordinate 2,395,978 of NZ_CP113866.1, forward strand.
TGCAACCTTTGTAATTATTTTGAATTATATCCGAACAATAGCGTCAAGTTACTGTCTTTCTTGGGCTCTTCTTATTCTTACCTTGAAGAAAATCAAAACTGTGCACAAAAGGGTAAAGATTGTAGCAAGCACAAAAGGCAAACTTTTCGAAAAGGTATAACACTGCCCGGCTATTGCACCAACCGGCATTGAAAAAAGAGAGATTAAAAACATTGTGATTGACAGAACATGCGCTCTTCTTTCATCATCAACAGAATTTGCCAAGATAGCATCAACAAATGAATAATACACTGCAGCTCCTATGCTGCCAAGCACTGTCACAACTATCATCAAAATAAAGCCAAATGTGCCAGGCGGTGCAACCAAAATCAGAGCATTCGAAACTGTGATTGAGAGCATTCCCCAAAAAAGGACAGTGTCATGTTTTTGTTCTTTCAGATTCGGAATTAAAAATATTACAAATATAAGTGCTACTGCACTCCACAGTGTTGGAAACACCGAAATTATGCTATCTGGATAATGCAAAGCTTCACTTAAATATATGGTTTTGTACGTGTCTCTGAATATCAGAGCAACATTACCAAATATAGTAACAAGCACAATCAGCAGAAGCTCCCTGTTTTTGACCATATACTTTAGACTGTCAAACCACTCAGAAAAACCATTAGCATTAGCATCACAATTTTCCCGTGCAATCTTTTGCCCCACAGAGCTTTCAGATGTCACAAGATGTCTTACAACAATTAGTATATTTACTAAAATCCCAAACGCAAGGACTGTCCATTTAGTTGCAGGTATCAAGCCAAACCTTGCAACAAAGACGCCCATCAGGGGCGCAAAAAGGTTACCCATATTCCACACAAATACAGTTACAGAATAGATTGCCACTCTTTCGTTTTCGGTTGCATCTTCCATTAAAAGAAGTCGCCATGCAAGCTCAGGAATTCTCATAAGTCCGTTAAAGATGGTAGCAATTAAAAACCATGTAAAATCTTTTGCAAAGAAAAATATATATGCATACACGCACCACGACAGAAAATCGCCAATTAGAAGAACCTTCTTGCGTCCAAACCTGTTCACAAGCAGTCCTGCAAATGGTGATGTGATAAGCATCACCAGGTTCAACACTGTTGACAGCAGTCCTATCTGGTAATCCTTTACTCCCACTCTTGTCATGTAAAGTGAGGAGTAGACGATAAACATGGCATAGGGAATAGTAAAAATGGGCTCAAAAAATAGGATCTTTTTAGCGTTTGGATTTATCTCTTTGAATGCTAAAACCATCTGCTGCAGCTGTGCCTTGATTTTTGTCATAAAAATCACCTCGTATGTGCAAAACCGCTATAAATAGCAAAAAATTTAGACTTTGCCACCAATTTTGATATTGTCGATACCTTCCTGTTTTGCACGATTGTAGATCTCCTGCAAGTATTCCATCTCCAAATCCTTATTTCCGCTTATTTTTTCATCTAAAACTTCAGGTGTGTATTTATAAGGTTTTATGACATAAAGTCTGCTATCTTTTAAAAGCCTTGCAATATTTAATATATCCTCAACTGTATGAAGGTTCTTGTTCACTGTTGTTCTAAATTCATAATCAATATTTGAATTTTTCAATATCTCTACTGATTTTTTGATTTTATCAACGTCAGAAAAACCTGTGATCTGGGGGTACTTTTCAAGCGGGGCTTTTACATCCATTGCGACATAGTCAAGAAGACCAGCATCTAAAAGCCTTTTTAAAACCTCTGATCTTGAGCCATTTGTGTCAAGTTTAACAAGTAATGAACGATTTTTTATTTTCTTTATAAACTCAGTTAAATACTCTTCATTCAAAGTTGGCTCTCCGCCTGTAATGCAGACAGCGTCAACTATGCCTTTTCTTTTGTCTAAATATTCAAAAAAGATGCTATCATCCATGAAGCTACCCTTGAAGTTTACAAGCTGTGAGTTGTAGCAAAAAGGGCACGAAAAATTGCAGCCACCGAAAAAACAAGTAGCTGCAATTTTTTTTGGATAGTCAACGGTTGATATTTTCATAAAATCAACAAGCATATTCTATATCTCCTTTTAAATGTTTTTTGATTTATTCTGAGCAAAACCGCGCATATTTTATTTTAACCTCTTTTTGTCTTTCTTTGCAAACCTCTAATTTTTTTAAAACAAGTAAAAAAGAAAATCTATTCAAGCTTTTTCCTTATCAATTTAATATTTTGCTCATCCTTACAGTAAAATTCATATTCACAGCCATTGCAATTTCTATCTAAAGAATCTTCAATAAGCTCAAGTACATCCTTTCTGGTTCTGATATTCCTTATTTTCTTTATCACATCAATTACATCTTCAAGGTGTTCATCTTTTTGCTCATAGTCAAACTTTTTCCCTTCTCTTAACCAGAAGATAGAAGAAAAAATATTTTTCTGTGGAAATCTTTCTTTCATTGCCATTGTGTAAATGAAAAGCTGGGGGATGTAACTACTAAACTTTGCATCATCAAAATGAAGGTTTGTTTTAAAGTCGATGAGAAAAATCTTATCTTCAAGATGGTACACCTTGTCAATTATGCCATATATCATTTGACTTCCAAGTTTAAAATAAAACCGAAGCTCACTTTCCTCTTTTATCACTTTATCTTTGATTTCCTTTGCAAACTGACTTTCAAAAAAGTTTAAGATAAGCTCTTTCACAATCCTTTCATTCTCAAAGTCATTTTCAAGCACGGCTAAGGCAATGTTGCTATCTAAGCTTTGAATATCTTTCAAGCTTGTGAGTTCCAAAACTCTGTGAACGGTTGTGCCAAGCACTTTTGCATTTTGCTGTATCTCCTCTTTTGAGCTTTGTTCATCAAAAACTGGAAGACCCATTACATACTTTAGTGAAAACATGGCAGGGCATCTTTTAAAATCCATTATGTGCGATGGTGACAAAAACCTAAACCTGTTTTCAAACTCGTCAGGCAAAATCACAGCAGGCAAAGCAAAAGATAGGTTATTTTCTGATCTTGAGGCAAAATCCTGCGATGTTTTTTCATCCTCTTTTATCTCCACAACTTCTTTTTCAATTCCAATCTCCTCAGCTTTTGTGAGAATATAACTCAAACCCACCTCTTCACCAAACGACTTTGCTCCCCCTCTTTTCTTTATAGCTTCTCTTAAGCTTGAGTTTATCAAGAAAAGCCCTGCCATCGGTCTTGTTATGGCAACATAAAAAAGCCTTTTAAGCTCTTCTTTTTCCTGCTGTTTTGATATATTCTTTATTCTTGTATATTCTTTTTCCATCCAAAAAGGAGCAATTATATATTCTCTTGTGCTTGTGTCATAAGAACCTCTCAGCTTTGGGCTTCTGCCATAAAAATAACCCGTGCTTTCACAAAGTCCGACCAAAAACACTATTGGAAAGCTGAGTCCTTTTGCTGAATGTATGCTGATAAGCACTGCACTGTCATCAAGAGAAGAAAAGCTCGAAAACCTTTCGCCTTGATAATTTACATAACTGTAAAGGTCTTCTATCGAAAAGCTTTTGCTCTCTTCTGCCAAGTCGTAAAAAAGTCTGACATTTTCGTATGCACCCTTGCCAAAAAACTTATAGACCTTGTAACTATATTCGAACATATCTTCAAACTCATACAAAATCTCTGAAATCTTTTTCACAAACAGATTATCACGCTGTTTTGCAATGAACTTTAAAACATCTTCTGGAACATAACATTCTATTTTGCTCATCTCGCAAAAGAGAAGCGTAAATCTGTCCACTTTAAATATGTCATTTGCAAGAAGTCTTAAGTACCCAGATTTTTTGTCTGGATATTGCAAAATCTCAAGAAAGCCCAAAAGCGGCACTATCTCTTTTTGCTCCAAAAGCCCTCTTTTGAAATTAATATCAAGCGGAACATCATAATCTTCAAACACCTTTTTGTAAATATGAGCAATATTTTGAATCTTTCGCGAAAGCACTGCAAAGTCAGAATATTTCACCTTTCTTTTTGGCTTGCCGCCCACACTTATCTCAAAACCACTTTCAACCATCTCTTTTATCTTTTTTGCAACATAAATAGCTTCATTTTGAATAATCTCTTCTCTTGCTTTATTTACAATCTCCACAACCTTTAAAAATCCGTCAGCTTGATGCTTGTAAGAAAGTGGTTTGTAGTTTGGAAAAAGTATTGTGGCAATTTTATCTATCTTTTTGCCAAGTTCTGAGTTTGTTCTAAAGTTTTCACAGAGCTCTAAAACCTGGCTGCAGTTTTCTATAGCTTCATCAAAAACCTCTGGCTCTGCACCCTGGAAACGGTAAATGGACTGTTTTTTGTCTCCAACATAATAAATGTTTTCAGCTATATTTTCAAAGATTGATTTTTGTAAAAAGTTTGAGTCTTGAAACTCGTCAACAATCAAGAATTTAAATCTGCTCTTTACATCTCTATTTACCTCTGGAATGCTTAAAAGTTCAAAAGTCCTATGCAAAACCAAATCGTATGTGAGTTCTTTTAAAAACTGGTCATTTAACCTGTCTGATAAGTAATCGAAAACATGAAACATTTCATCTTCAAGGTGGCAAGCTTTTTCAACATACTTTGCTGAATTAAAATACTCCTGTACAATACTTTCTGCAAAGTGAAAATACTCTTCAATGAAAAACCTCTCATGTGACAGTTTCCCCAAAGTTTCAGGATAAACTGAAAGATAATGGTCCACAAGCTTTAGTATTAGTCTATTCTGTTCAGGGACAATTTTAAAGTTTGTGTCAACCTTCGCCCATGCCCAGTAAAATCTTAAAAGATACATACAAAATGAGTGTATGGTTTTAATATGAGAGTTTTGAATCTTTGAAATTGTGACCAAATCAAGCCATCTTTGCTTTGCTTTTGAGATTATTCTGTTTTTAAGCTCTCTTGCTGCTTTTTCAGTGTATGTTATGCAGACAATTTCAGCTGGCAGAGCTTTTTGGGAATTTATGAGGTCTATATAAAGGTTTGCTATACTTTCTGTTTTACCACAGCCGGCAGAAGCAGTATAGATGATTATATTGCTCATCTTTCGACCATCCCTCTGACTTTTTTGTTTTTAAAACAGAATACAAACATGGCTGTACTCACATGACATACAGTTTTTAAAAGACTGCATCTTCTGGTAAGTTTCAATATTAGAAAGCTTTTGTATTTTTTCTTTTATACCATTTAAAATCTGTTCATTTAACTTGTCCAAAGGAACATGAGTATTCTCATAAATAACAAATCGCGGATTTTCGAAAAGATAAATAACCGCAATCTTGTCAAGCTCAAAGATGTAAGTTGCAAGCCAAATTTTATCAATGCCTTCATTTTTAGATTCACGCCTTGCCTTTACAAACCCTAATATCTCTTCATCACCCACTTTGACAACAAAATTTGGAAATAGCTGAAGTTCAATACCTTCAACCATCTTTTTTATTACAAGCACTCTTTCTTTCATATTTTGAGGGACAAATTCTTTGACGCCATATTCAATCATTCTCTCTACAATCTCTAAGGATATCTGGATGATGTCCAAAGCTGCAAGTTTTTTCACAGGTTCATTGTGGGTATATCGAATGTTTGAAATCAGAAACCCAAGCACTTCCTCTGGCTCTTTTGACAAAAGCATCTTCTGGATACATGAAAACAGAAGCTGCAGGTTTGATAAAAAATGTTTTTCTTCTTTTTCTATCTCATCAATGTTAAACTTTTTAAATGCAAACTTAAGCGGACAACTATCAAGTTCGATAAGCTCTCTGTCTCTTATGTAAAAAATCTCAGGAACCTGGAAAGTTCTGCAAGTTTTTTCAGTATCCTTTGTATTTATATTTTTTACAAACTTATACTCTCTATATGTCAACTTATCATCACTTGGCATGTAGCTTTTTAACACAGGTACTTCTTCAATACCTTCTAACTCTAAAAATGGGCTCATGTTTGTCTGTGTTTGGTAGTAACGGGGATATGACATATACACATCATGGGAGTTTAAAATACTTCTAAAGTGTACAAGGTCTTTTTGGAATATGTAGTCAAAATCCTTTATTTCATCAAGCATGAGCTCTTCTTTTAATCTCATGTTTCGCAAAAATCCTTCAGAATTTGAGCGTGGCAAAATATCATCTGAAAACCCAATCAGATAAACCTTTTGATAATCAGCGCCCAGAACATCTTGAATGCTAAGAACATCAATGCCACTTAAGATATTAATCGAAACGTCAACCATCTTCTGAGAAAGAATGGTTTTAAAAATATCCAAAAACTCTTCAAAAGTAAAATCAGAATCAAATTCTTTAAAGTCTTCTTGGCCTTTTTTGAAGATCTCATTCAAATGATAAAACGCCTTGACAAATTCAATGTCATTTACAAACTCTGCTTCTTTTGTTATACCAAGTTTTTCAAACACTTTTTTGGTCTTTTCAAGCCAGCTGACAAATGGTTTTGGCAACTTATCATATTCATTTTTTATTCTCTTGAGCCTGTTAAAAATCCTTCTAATTTTAGTGAGGTTTTCAATCACATTATCAAACGCATACAGATTTGCAAAAAACTCCAGCTCTTCAAGCACAAATTCTATCTGTTCAAGCTCTAAAATGTTAATCTCTTTTATTTTTGTAAACAAAACCTCAAAGTCTGCGTTTTCTTTATTCAAAAACCTGTGTGATATTATTCTCTCAAAATTTTGCTTGTCAAACTCTCCGCCCAAAAACTCCAAAAGATCCAATACAAACCTGATAAATCCAAATTCTATAAGGCTCTTCTGACAGCTAAGATTTACAGGCAGCATCTCCTCAGAAAATGTCTGCACCAGAGCATCTTTGTACCTTTCCACACTTGGCACAACAACTGCTATCTTGTCAAAATCTATTTTTTTGTCAGAAATATCTTTTTTAATCTCCTTCACAAGAGAATTTATCTCAAGGATTATGTTTGGATAGGAATAGACTTTAAGCTGACAAGAGGTTGAGTTTAAATTAGCCGATGTATGTTCTTTATTTGTACTAAACACTATGTCAAATCCAAGCGATTCTAAAAACTTGGCAGTTTCTATGCAGATCTCAATATCATCAAAAAACGGCATGAAAACTTCTATATCAGTTATTTCCTCTGCAATAAGTTTTAGTATTCTCTTTTGGTCGCATCTGAAATCTGTAAAAAATGCTATCTTGGCAGCACTATATTCTTTAAACTCAAGTTTGTCTTCTTCAAAAAGTTTTATAGCCAAATCCTGAAGGTAGGAAAAGTTCACAAGGTTGTTTTGGTCAAGGTATTCTTTATACCTTTGAAAGAGTACTTTCAAGAAATTGTAGTTTTCGAATGCCGCTAAGTCTTTTTGAGAATACTCTTTTGACTCTAAAAACATCAAATTCAAAAGGTATATGACCTGACTCGTAAACTCGTATGTCAAAACATTTTCGAAGCTTTTCTTCCCTTTGAAAATGCTTTTGAGAAGTTGAAATACAACCAAAACCTCCTGCTCTCGTGTGATTATCTTTCGTGTCTTTAACACCTCATTTTTGGCAGGGTTTATCAAATCATCAAATGTAAATATATCGATATCAAAAAGCACTCCGTTTTTCTCAACAAGCCTTTCTTTGAGCTTATTTATAACAAACCGGCGGGGAAGAATTACAAGCTCATTTGACTTTGCATCATCAAGAACGCTTAAATTAAGTTTTTGCAAAAGGTATGCTCTTTTCATCTTTGAGGTTTCTCCTCTCAGGAAAGATTAAATGATGGTGTGTTATATTAAGAAAATTATACTATATTTTTCTATTGAAAGTCAAAGAAAAATAAAGAGGCTGCTTTCGCAGCCTCTTTGCATTTTTCATAATTATTTTAATATTTAAAATTCTTAATTATCTCCACAGCCATCTCATATTTTTCGAATGGTGGCATGATGTAGATGCCGCTTACCATGTGTTTTATTTTCTCAACTATCTCACAGGCAATCTCTACACCCTCTTTTGCAGGTTCTTTGGAACTGCGCATTCTCTCACGAATTTTATCAGGTATTGTGATTCCCGGCACTTCATTGTGCAAAAACTCAGCATGTCGGGAGGACCTCAATGGTAAAATCCCACCTAAAATAGGTGGAAGTTTAAAATCCACTTTTTCAAAAAATCTCTCTAAAGTTTCTGGTTCATAAATTGGCTGTGTTTCGATAAAGTGCGCCCCATTTTCAATCTTGTGTTTGAGCTTTTCTATTTCTTTTCCCAAATCATCTGCATTGAGATTTAGCGCAACACCTATTGTAAAGTTTGTTGCCTTGCCAATTGGATTGCCCATGTAATCTGTACCACTATTTAGCCTGCTCAGAATTAAAACAAGACCTTCAGAGTTAACATCAAACACTGGTTTTGCCTGGGGATGGTCGCCAATTGATGGCGGGTCGCCTGTGAGCGCCAACACATTTTTAACCCCAAGCGCTGCTGCACCAAGAAGTTCAGATTGCAGAGAGATAAGGTTTCTATCTCTGCATGTAAAGTGCAGTATTGACTCCATACCCAGCTCTTCTTTGAGTATATGAGCAAGAGCAATTGGAGAGATTCTGACCCTTGCCATTGGAGAGTCTGCTATGTTTACTGTGTCTGCTCCAGCCTCTTTTAAAAGCTTCACACCCTCTTTTGTCTTTTCAAGCTCAATCCCTTTTGGTGGACTTATCTCAACTGTAAAGATAAATTTTTTGCCAAGCTTTTGAGAAAGCTCAGATGGAGTGTCTTTTAAAACTGCCTTCTGTTCTTCTTTTCTCTCAATTACTTCAACCTCTATGCTGGGTAAAAACTCTTTTACTTTTTCCTTTATAGCCTTTATATGTTCAGGAGTTGTTCCGCAGCATCCACCAACAATTTTTGCACCAAGCTTTATATATTCAGGAACAAATGATGCAAAATACTTAGCTGATGTTGAATAAATAAGCCTTCCCTGCACAAGCTGGGGATACCCTGCATTCGGCTGGACAGAAAATGGACCTTTTAAATTCTGTGAGAATATTTTTAAAGCTTCTAAAGTCTTTTGAGGACCATTGCCGCAGTTAAGTCCCACAACATCTGCATCTGTGGATTTCAAAAATTCTATTACCCTGTAGATATCTTCCCCATATATTGTGCTCAGATCTTTGGTAAAAGAAAACTGAATTATATATGGAATTTCATCATTTAGCTCCTTCAAAGCTTCAATTGCGATTTGGACCTCATGTGTTGATGCAGCTGTCTCAAAGATTATTGCATCAACCCCTTCGTCCAAAAGAAAATAAAGCTGTCTTTTGTACACCTCTTTTGCCCTTCTGTCATCTATCTCAAAACCACTGCCAACCGGTTTCCCAAGCGGTCCAACACTGCCTATGACATAAACTTTATCGTCTGCTGTCTCTTTTGCAATCCTGACAGCACTTCTGTTTATCCTCTCAACCTCGTTTTCAAACCCAAAAACCTTGAGCTTGCACTCATTTGCACCAAACGTGTTAGTTTCAATGCTACTTGCGCCTGCCAAAATATAGTCTGTGTGAATTTGCTTTACAAGCTCAGGTCTTGTTACATTTGCCCACTCAAGTGGAAAGTCCAGCGAAAATCCTCTGTTCAAAAGCTCTGTGCCCATTGCACCGTCAAAAATTACGGTAGACTGCTCTTTCAAAAACTCTCTAAAGCTTTTCTTCAACTCGCAACCTCCTCATCTTATTCTTAAATCTGCACTTTGACTGCGCTTTTGCCGTGTATGCTTCCTACTACCCCATACACGCCAAAGTAATACTTTTCAATAACATCTGCATGAGACCTTGTTTCTATATTAAAAATATAAGGTTTTTTTGAAAAATCCTGAGATTCTATTAAAAATTCTTTTAAAACCTCAGGCTCTACATTCTCATCAATATCAACAAAGATTGCATCCTCTTCAAGCCCTGCAAGTTCAAAGACAGCTTCTGCTGAGAAATCATTTGTGAGCTTGAATTCATATACGCTAAATTTTTGAGAAATATCAAGCAAGGAATAAATTGATGTTATAAACCTTTTCTGTGTGCTGCTTTCAAACAAAGCCTCTTTTCCTTTTAAAACCTTTGATATTGCTCTGATATACTCAGGGTTTGTACCACAGCACCCTCCATAGAGCCTGACTCCATTTTCAACAAACTCATCTGCCAAATTTACAAACTCAGGAATGCAGCTTTCATACACAGTTTTGCCATCAACCACCTTGGGCAGTCCTGCATTCGGCTTTACTGAAAGCGGAACAAACGAAAAACCTTGCATCTGCTTTATAACCTCTAAAAGCTGCATCGCACCACCAGAGCAGTTAGCACCAACAATGTCACAGCCAATCACACTGAAATAGTACGCTGCAACCTCAGGAGGGGTTCCCATCAAAAGCCTCTTGTTTTGTTCAAACGTAAGAGAAACCAAACACGGTATATCTTTATTCATCTCTTCTTTTGCCTTTTTATATGCAAAAAATGCAGCCTTTGCTTCTTTTATGTCAGACATGGTTTCAATCGAAACAAAATCTGCTCCCGCTTGAATTCCGCTCAGAATTTGTTCATAAAATATCTCTTCTGCCTCATCAAAGCTAAGATCACCTGAAGGGGTAAAAAGCCTGCCTGTTGGTCCAACAGAAAGTCCAACATACCCGCTATACTCTTTTGCGACCTCTTTTGCAAGCTTGACCGCACATTTGTTTATATTCTCAACCTCATTTTCAAGTCCATATTTTTTAAGCTTTTCTCTGTTTGCGCCAAAGGTATTTGTCTCAACACAGTCAGACCCGGCTTCAAAGTACTGCCTGTGAATGGATGCAACTACATCCTGTCGTGTTACCGACCACAAATCTGGACATTCATCCTCTTTTAGCCCATTTTGAATAAGCTGGGTACCCATCGCACCATCAAAAATCAAAACTCTTCTGTAAAGCTCATCTTTTAGCAAAGCTAATACCATCCTCTCTTCTTAATTTTAAAAAAAGCTGCTTAAAAAAAATTAAGCAGCCCCTCCAAAATACTTATTCATTGTTATCTTCACCGTTTTCTCTTTCGTTTTCCTTTTTTGTTTCTTGCTGGGTAATTTCATCAGCAACCTGCTCGCTGAAATCTGACTGAATAAGCTTCAAAACAGCTTCTAAAGCTTCTTTCTCATCCTCACCATCTGTAATAATTGTCACTTCATCGCCATAGTCCACCATAAGCGACATCAAACCCATTATACTCTTTGCATTGGCTCTTTTTTCATCTTTTTCTATTAAAATTAGGGACTTGAACTTACTTGCAACCTGGACAAGCAGGGCTGCAGCTCTTGAGGAGATCCCCTGAGAATTTTCAATCTTCATGTGAAGGCTTTGCATATACTCTTCCTCCTTTTCTAAGTTCCTCGGCAATTTTATCTATTTTCCTCAACCTATGATTGACACCAGACTTGCCAAGAGGTTTTTTAAGCATCTTACCTAGCTCTTTCAAAGAAGCATCTTTATATTTAATCCTAAGGCGTGCTATCTCTTGTAGATTCTGTGGAAGGCTGTCAATTCCAATTGTTCTTTCGATAAACTCAATATTCTCAATATGCCTCATAGAGGCATTTATGGTCTTTTCAAGGTTAGCTGTTTCACAATTGACAAGACGGTTGACATTGTTTCTGAGCTCTTTTACTATGCGGATGTTTTCAAGTTCTAAAAGCGAAGAATGTGCTCCAATTATGTTTAAAAAGTCTACTATCTGTTCACCTTCTTTTAAGTATACTACATAATGAGACTTTCTTTCAACAATTTTTGCCTCAAACTCAAAACTCTTTAAAACCTTCTGCAAAAACTCCGCATCATCCTTTGTTTTCACATCAAACTCCAAATGATACATCTTTTCAGGGTTTGTGATAGAACCGCACGACAAAAAAGTTGCCTGCAAAAAAGCTTTCCTGCAACATTTTTTCTTCACAAGCTCCTCTTTTAGCGAAAAACTGAGGTGATACTCTTTCGCACCTTTCCTGACAAAATGAAGGTCTTTTAAAATTCTCAAGTTGTCATTGCTTGGAGGCAGAAATATGGTGTAAACATAGTTTTTCTGCAACTTACTATTTTTCTTAATGCTAACCTCACAGTGTTTTGAAAACCCGTTTTTCATGAGAAGGAAAAAAGACCTTGCAGTCTGGGCGTTTTCAAATGAGGTTTTAAACGAAAATGTCCCATCAAGCTCATATATAGAGCCTGCAAACTTTAAAAACGCTGCAGCTGCAGCTTTTACGCAGCAGGAATTTTGAGAAAGCTTTTTGCTCACCTCTGCTTTTGCAGCCGATGAAAAAGACATCTTTGTTTACCCCCAAAACAGAAAGCTTGTTTGCCGCGCTTCAGCTCTTAAACGGTTTACTAAAATTTTTCAATCTCAGATATCCTAACCTGTACTCATGAATAACATCCTTGCCAAAGACTATGTTGCTCAGAAGCCTTGCAAGCTTTGCTGAGTTGTGACGAATAAGCCCGTTAGAAATGCTCAAAAGTCCTTCTTCTACCACTGTATATCCCTTCTCAACTGTTTTCTTGTCACTCCAGACAGGCTGTGCACCATCTTCTCTGTATCTCTCAAGTACATCTGGAGGAATTGGCTGGTTGTTCACAATAACAATGTCAAAAATCTTTCCACCGCAATGTCTTTCTATTGCCTCAATATGGTCACACAGTAGATAGCCCTCTGTCTCACCCGGCTGCGTCATGATGTTTGCAATGTAAATCTTCTTTGCTCTGCTTTTCTTTATACTCTCAACAACCTCCTTAAACACAAGATTTGGCATTATGCTTGTATAAAGGCTCCCAGGTCCAATTATTATCACATCCGCCCTTTCAATCTCATCCAGAACTTCAGAATATGGTTTTGCATCAGATGGAGTTATAAAAACTCTTTTTATAGGTAGTTTAGAACTTTTCACCTCTTCAGGAATTTTTGATTCGCCAACAACTATTCTTCCGTCTTCAAGCTCAGCACAAAGATTAATATTGTCAAGAGTCACAGGCAAAACTTTTCCTCGAACCGCTAAAACCTCGCTCATGAGCTTTACCGCTTTTTCAAAACTCCCTGCAATTCCTGTCATTGCAGCTAAAAACAGATTGCCAAAACTCTGTCCTTTAAGGCTTCCTTCCTTGAACCTGTAATTCAAAAGCTTTTGCATAATCTCTTCTGTGTTTGCCAAAGCCAGGATGCAGTTTCTGATATCACCTGGCGGAAGCATGCCAAGGTCTTCCCTGAGCTTTCCAGACCCACCACCATCGTCTGCAACAGTTACAACTGCTGTGATGTTTGCAGTTAAATTCTTTATACCCCTGAGCATTGTAGAAAGTCCCGTGCCACCACCGATTGCAACAATCCTTGGTCCTTTTTCCAAAAACCCTTTTGAATATATAGCATCAAATATGGTCTTCTGACTTATTCTGTACGGCAGGCTCTTGTTTAAAAGCCTTATAAAACCTTTTATTAAACCCATCAACGAAATTAAAAAAACTCCAATTCCTAAAATAAATAGTCCTATGCGCAAAGAGGTGCGAAGTACCACTGAGACATTAAAAACATCAATGCTTTTTGTTAAAGAAGCAGAGATTAAGATAATACTTACCAACATCAAAACAATCCATCTTTTTATATAAATACCTGGTTTTAGAAAATCAATTATCATTGGCATGTCACCCTTTTATATCTTTCTCTATATCTCTATGAAATATTGAAACTTTATATCCCTGGTTTTCAATAGTCTTTTTAAGCTCTTCAGCAACTGTGACAGACCTGTGCTTGCCACCAGTACAGCCAATTGCAATAACAAGCTGTCCTTTTCCTTCTTCTGCATAGTTTGGTATTAAAAATAAAATCAGGTCAAAAAGTTTTTGCAAGAATTCTTTTGTAACATCCCACCTTAAGACATATTCTTTTACCTCAGGGTCTTTACCTGTTCTGTGCTTGAGAGTATCCACATAAAATGGATTTGGGATGAACCTCACATCAAAAACAAGGTCAGCGTCAAGCGGAAGCCCATATTTGAACCCAAACGACATAATGGTGATTAGCATTGCCTCTTTTGACTTTTGCTGGACAAAAATCTCAAAGAGTTTCTCTTTTAAATCACGTGGCAAAAGTGTGGATGTATCAATCACAAAGTCAGCATACCTTTTTATATCCTCAAGCTTTTCTCTTTCCTTTTGAATGGCTTCTAAAATGCTGCCGTCACCTTCATGACTCAGAGGATGTTTTCGCCTTGTCTCTTTGTACCGCTTTATAAGAACCTCATCATGCGCATCTAAAAAGAGGAGTTTAAAGTTGCGGTCATCTTTTTTCAGCTCCTGAAGAACATCTTTGAAGTCATCAAAAAGCTCGCCACCACGAATGTCTACAACCGCAGCAATCCTTGAAATCTTCTCTTTTGTTGCACTTGCAAGCTCAGCAATCTTGGGTAAAAACTGCGGTGGTAGGTTGTCTATACAAAAAAATCCCATGTCTTCAAACGCCCTTATTGCTAAGCTCTTACCAGCACCAGACATGCCAGTTATTATTACTATCTCCAACAAAATCACCCTTTTTTATCTTCTATTTTGGACATTTTCGGGCACAAAAAGCGGTGTCTCAAACTCGCCTATGAACTGAATCTCAGGTTCAAGCAAAATTCCAAACTTTTCGTATACAGTCTTCTGAGCAAGATAAATGAGCTTTCTTACATCCTCAGCTTTAGCATCTTCTACATTTACGATAAACCCTGCATGTTTTTCTGATATACACGCACCGCCTATCCTATACCCTTTCAATCCCGCATCCTCAATGAGCTTTCCTGCAAAGTTGTTTGGCGGCCTTTTAAATACAGAACCTGCGCTTGGATAAGAAAGAGGCTGTTTTTCTCGCCGTCTTTTTGCAAATTCATTTGCTTTTTGCAAAGGGGGAATATCTTCTTTGTCGGCAAACTTGAGGCAAAATGCTGCTCTGAGAAGCACCATTCTTTCTTCTTTTAGCCGGCTGTGCCTGTAAGAAAATCTCATGTCTGACTTAGAAAGCTTCAATCTATTTAAGTTCTCATCCAAAACCTCTGCCCATTCAAAAATATCTTTTATTTCTCCATCGTATGCACCTGCGTTCATGTACACAGCACCGCCAACAGTGCCAGGAATTCCCACCGAAAACTCTAAACCTTTTAGGCCTGCTTCGCACGCTTTTCTTGCAACCTGAGAGAGCATAGCTCCACACTCTGCTTCAATTAAATTTCCATCTATTTTGAAAGAATCTATCTTAACTGTGGTGATTATCGCACCATTGTAACCTTTGTCAGAGACAAGAACATTTGAGCAGTTTCCAACAACAATGTAGTTTATCGCTTCATCTTTTGCTAAAGTCAATATCTCGATAAGCTGCTCGGTACTTTTGGGAAATACTATATATCTTGCTTTTCCGCCTATCTTGAATGTTGTAAACTCTTTTAGCGGATGGTCTTTTAGAAACTCAATACCTGAATTTTTTAAATACATTTCAAATTCCATTTTTCTATCACCTAAAAAGCTTCTGTTTCAAATTTTATTATATTATATTTAAACAAAAAATTTAATTGTTTTTTACCTCAACTGCCTCAATGCCATCTTCCCATGGTCTGAGAATTTGAGAGAACAAACTCTTTAAAGCTTTTGGACTCCCACTTTCAAAAAGCCACAAATCTTCATGCTCTTTTTTCAGAATAACAGGCATGCGGCTGTGAATATGCTTTATTTCTTCTGCCGGCTCTGTTGTGAGGATGACAAAACTATCTACAAGTATTCCGCCTTCAAGCTCCACCCTTTTGTAAAGCCCTGCCATGTAAAAGATATTGCAATCTTTTGGTTTTATGAAAAACTTTTGTTTTTTGCTACCATCTTTCTTCCACTCAAAAAAACCCTGGGCAGGAATCAGACACCTGTTTGAAATTATGCTGGAAAACAAAGGCTTTTCCAAGATAGTCTCAGCCCTTGCATTTATTATGACCTCTTTTTTGTTTTGAAGAGGCAATCCCCATCTTAAAATCTCAGCTTCTCTTTGAAAGTCTTTCTGAATAATTGAAGCAGCAAACTCTGTAGGAAATATCTCACCCGACTTTACTTTCTGCAAAATAGGACTTCCTTCATATTTTTGTGAAATCTCATCTAAAATTTTTTTAATCTCCTCAATGTTCTCATCAAGATTTAAAAAGTATCTTCCGCACATATAAATCAGCCTCCAAAGACCAGCTTTAGCTCCTCATACATATCCTTTATTGAACCATATATCAAATCTGGCTTCAAAGATGAAGCCTCAACATCTTCCAGCTTTGTCTCACCAGACAGCACCAGAACAGCAACCATACCACTATCCTTTGCCATTTTTATGTCTGTGTAAAGCCTGTCTCCTATCATTGCAATCCTGCTTCTGTCAACCTTTTTAAAATTTGAGATTATATCAACCATTATGGAAGAAGGTTTCCCAACAAATACAGGTTTTTTCTTTGTTGCATTCTCAAGCATGATGCAGATAGACCCGCAATCTGGAATATATCTTCCGCCATCTAAAGGACAAACAAGGTCTGGGTTTGTTGCAAAAAAAGGAACTCCTCTTCTCATAAGCTCACATGCATCTAAAAGTTTCTTGTAGGTAAGCTGAGTGTCAAACCCCACAACAAGATAGTCTATATTGTAATTTGGACTGTCAACAACAAAGATGCCCATCGACTTTAGCTCTCTTTTTAAAGATGTTGTGCCAACAACATATACTCTCGGTGGTTTTTCTTTTTTGTGGATTGTCTTTATATAAATTCCCATTGCCTGACCTGAAGTAAACACGTTTTCTTTTGTAATCTCAAAGCCCATGTTCAAAAGCTTTGAATAGTACTCTTCTGAGCTTTTTGATGAATTGTTTGTCAAAAACAGAAAGTCTTTTTGATTTTCTTTCAATAGCTTTATAAACTCTCTTGCACCTTCAAATACTCTTTCACCCAGATATACCGTGCCGTCCAAGTCAAGCAGGAAAAGGTCTATGTTTTTTAGAATACTGCTATTCTTCATTTGCAAGCTTCCCCTTTTTTCATTTTTTTGATGCTGCCAGAGCTAAAAGCCTTTTTGCAAAATCTTCATAGCACTTTTGAGCATTGAAATTCTCTTCCCATGTCTTTCTTGCAGCAAGACAAAACTTTTTATAGTCTTCTTCGCTCATGGTAGCAAATCTTTCTATAAGGCTTGCAAGGTCAAAGTCTGAAAAGTCTTTGTCAAGCAAAAAGCCGTTTATTCCATTTTTCACAATCTCTTTAGTTCCACCAACATCTGTTGCCACAACAGGTATTCCATACGACATTGCTTCCATGATAGAAACCGGAAGACCTTCTGACTTGCTTGTGTTTACAAACAGATTGAAGTTACTACTTGCATACAGGTTCAAAATATCTTCATTTTTCATAAAACCTAAAAATATAAATTGAATATTGCTTTTTTTGCCCAGCTTTTCTTGAGCATATGATTTTATTTTTTCAAAAAGCTCCCCATCACCAATGTGGGTCCACGAAATTTTAACGCTTTCAACTTTCTCAAGGCTATCAACAATCCTGTCAATCCTCTTCACAGGGGCAAGCCTCGCGCAGCTGACAATTTTGAAAACTTCTTCTCTTTTCTTATCAACGACTGCACTGTACTTATTAAAAGTCCCTAAGTACGACACTTCTGCTTTGTCTGTTTGATACCTCTTGTTTATATACTCAGCACCCATCTTTGAACAGGCAAAAACCTTATCAATGTTTTCAATAATAAACTTTTTGCATGGCTGAGGATAGCTCTTTTCATAAAGGTCCGAACCATGCGCTCTTGAGACCTTCAGGGCAAAAGGCTGGTTGCAAAGTGCGGTTGACAGCGCCAAAAAATGAAACCAGTACGAATAGAGTATTGTATCCTGAACAGGAATATTGTACTTTTTTATAAGTTTTCTCAAGTTTGCAACTGTGATGTTTGTAAGGAAAGTCCATCTAAAAATCATCCATAGATTTAATATTCTGTATGAAAAAGGCTTTGGAGAAAATAAAGCCTTAAGTATCTCTTTTATCATAAGACCTACAAGTTTTGGATTAAAAAGTAGAATCTCTTTTAATCCAAAGCTTATATCAGCCACTTCAACCTTTGGATTTTGAATATACTGTTTTAAATTCTTTAGCTTTTTAGGTAGCACCTTTCCCGGCCAAATCGGCACGATATAGATTTTATCAAAAAACCTTGAGAGAATATCTATTTCATTTCCCACAAATACATCTCTTTTGGGATGTGGATAGCCTATTGTAAGAAGAATTAAGTTCAAATTTAGCTTTCCCCCTTGATAAAAATTGTTTTTATTCTTTTTTGAGTTTATCACTCAAAAGTCAAAAACGTCAACACAACATTTTAAACCTTAAAATTAAAGGCACCCTTGACCTTTTGAAAAAGTCCTTTTATAATGAATATATGAACAATTATTCAAATGTTCAATCTTGAAACTGAGGTGAAAAGAACTTGAAAAACCAAGATGGTTCTAAAAAAGTTGATTTATGCAGCTGCAGTATAATCCACAATGACATTGTTCAAAAAGTAAAAGAAAGTCTTCCAAATGAAGAGACCATGTTTGACCTTTCTGAGTTTTTCAAGGTTTTTTCAGACTCAACACGCATAAAAATCTTAAGCAGTCTCTTGCTTTCTGAGATGTGTGTATGCGACTTGGCAGCGGTCTTGAACACATCTCAGTCGGCGATATCTCACCAGCTAAGGCTACTAAAAGCTTTCAGGTTAGTTAAGAGCAGAAAGGCTGGCAAAGTTGTGTATTATTCTCTTTCGGATGACCATGTAAAAAGCATAATTGAACTTGGTCTTGCGCATCTTAGCGAAAACCAGTAGATGAGAGGATGAGGCAGACTTGGCAAAAGTAAATGTAGAATTAATTTTAGAAAATCTTTCATGTGCCCATTGTGCTCAAAAGATTGAAGAAAAGGTGGCAAAGCTCCCTTTTGCAGAAAGCGTCTCTTTGAATTTTGTAACAAAGAAGCTCTCAGCAAAGGTTGAACAAAAGTCCTACAGTGCATTTGTTGAAGCGGTAAAGAGGATTGCAGATGAAATTGACCCTGGGGTAAGTGTATTAGAGGCGCCAAAAGAAAAGCCAATGCTAAACAGAGGTGAAATCTTACTTGTAGTAATCTCTGCTGCGTTTTTTGGAGCAGGACTTTTAACAAGAAAAGAAGGTTTTGCTTTAATCTTTTTCCTTGTCTCATACCTTCTTTCGGGAAAAAATGTTATCTTAAGCTTTTTTAAAAACCTCAGAAAACTTCAAGTATTTGATGAAAATTTTCTGATGACAGTTGCAACATTATCAGCTATTTTCTTAAAAGAGTACCCCGAAGCAGCGTCTGTTATGCTTCTTTACAAAATTGGTCAAATACTTGAGGATGTTGCACTAAACAAGTCAAGAAAAACCATACAAGCTCTCAAGCACCTTGAAATAGACTATGCAAACTTGAAAATTGGCAATAGCATCAGGAAAGTAAATCCAAAAGATGTTGTGCCTGGTGATATAGTGGTGGTAAAACCGGGTGAAAGAGTGCCGGTTGATGGAACTGTAGTATCTGGAAAATCATTTTTGGATACATCTGCTATTACAGGTGAGTCAAAGCTTTTTGCTGCAGGCCCAAATGACAAGGTTTTAGCCGGCACTGTGGTAGTTGACGGGTTCTTGGAAATCAGAGCTCAAAGTTTTTACAAAGATTCTTCTTTGCACAGAATAATAGAGATTGTTGAAAATGCATCTGCCAACAAATCAAAAATGGAAAGGTTTATAACAAGGTTTGCAAAGGTATACACACCGGCAGTAGTTGCATTAGCAACAGCATTTGCCATTTTGCCACCACTGTTATTTGACCAGCCTTTTAAACTGTGGATTTACAGGGCAGCTATTTTTTTAATTATCTCCTGCCCTTGCAGCCTTGTTATATCTGTGCCGCTTTCATATTTTGCGTCAATTTCAAAGCTTTCTTCAAAGGGAATACTGGTAAAAGGTTCTCAATTTATTGATATTCTTGCATCAAAAATAGGTAGTTTCCTTTTTGACAAAACTGGAACAATCACAAATGGGGTTCTTTCTGTTGAAAAGATTGTACCTGTGGGAATTTCGCAGCAAGAGTTTTTGAAAATTCTTATAAGCATTGAAAGCCTTTCAAACCACCCGATAGCAAAGTCTATATTAAAAGGAATTGGAGAAAATAGTCTTTCTCTTTCCTCTGTACAAGAGCTCAAAGAACATCCCGGAAGAGGAATAGAAGGGATTGTTGATGGCAAAAAGGTTTTGATAGGAACAAAAGAGTTTTTGCAAGAAAATGGAGTTGAAATAGACCACAGCTCTGAAGTATCTCCTGAACTTTCGTACATCTTTGTCTCATCTGACGGGAAATTCTGCGGGTATGTAGCCTTGAGAGATTCTTTAAAAGATGATGTAAAAAAGGTTTTAAATGACCTCAAAAGCTTTGGCGCAAAGATATATCTCTTGACAGGTGACAAAAAAGAGGCGGCAGAAAAAATTGCCAAACGTCTTACGATAGATGGGGTCTTCTCAGAACTTCTACCAGAAGAGAAGGTAAGAGTGGCTGAAAAAATAAAACTTGAAAATAAAGAGCAGGGATACGTTGTATTTGTGGGAGACGGAACAAATGATTCGCCCGCCCTCTCTGTGTGTGATGTTGGAATTTCATTTGCAGGCAGTGCAAGTTATCTTGCAACAGTGGCAGCAGACATTGTTCTTCTTGATGAAAAGCTATCTAAGATTGTAGATTTAATAAAAGATTCAAGGTTCACAAGAAAGATTGTCATTCAAAATATTGTTCTTTCTCTCGGGATAAAATTTGCGGTGATGTTTTTAGGAGTCTTGGGAGTTGCAAATCTGTGGGAAGCAGTTGTGGCTGACACCGGTGCAATGCTTTTAGCAGTTTTGAATTCTTTGAGAGTGCTCAAAAAGTAAAAAAAGAGGTATAATATTTAAGAGGGGGATTTGCGCTTTCTATTTTAGTTTGCCAAAAAGAGGTGTTTTGGGATGATAGAGATGTATGTTAAAAACGTAGCATTTTTTGAAGAAGGGGGAGGATTTGCGGTTCTTCTTTGCGACAAGAACAACAAAATGGTACTCCCTATCTTCATAGGCCCGCTTGAGGCTCAGTCAATTGCACTTGCGCTTGAAAAACAAAAGTTTCCACGCCCTCTGACGCACGACCTTATGGTTGAGATTATGCAAAAGTTTTCAATTTCCATCCAGAAAGCTGTAATTACAGATATAAGGGACGGAACATACTATGCAGAGATTTATTTAAAAGACTACAACAATGTAATTTCTGTCATAGATTCAAGACCGAGCGATGCAATTGCGCTTGCTCTTAGGGTAAACTGCCCAATTTATATGACACCAAAACTCATAGAGTTTACCTATAAGTACGAAGAGCTAATTCCTCAGTAAAAAGACCTATTTGAGCTCAATTACCTTCCATGCGCTTCTGTCAAGCTGACGACCCAGAAATTCTGTGCGCACGCTCAAATAAAGCATGTTTGGATTTTGTAAATCTTTTTTGGGAAATATTATTTCAATCTGATTCTTTTTTCTGCGCATCTTGGCATTTTGAGCTGAAAAAGCAGGGCTTGTCATGGTCTTTATTACATTCATTTTGCTGCCAGAAACTAAAACATACATCCTGCCAAGATACTTGTAATTTTCAAATGCTCTTATGTGAAGATAATACGAAATAAGTTTTTTAGCAGAACCAACCATTTTGATACCTATATAGATGTTCTTGCTGTCGTGCGCTGCAAATATCGATTCAATGTCAGCACCTTTTTCAAAAATGAGGGACCATATGTCGTGTGTCGGCTCCTTGCTAACTAAATACTTGTCTGAAAACAGGTTATCACCCTCATATTTTTTTGCATTTTTACTATCAATCTTTGCAAACAGTTCGTTTTGACGGACAAATGCCTCCAAAAATCCTCTCATGACCTTCATCTGAGAGTGGTAGTCTGAGATTGAATTTGATTTTCTTTCTATCATATAGTCATCCAGTGGTACCTGATACCACTTTGTATCTGTAAACGCAAGCTTGAAAGGCGGGACAAGATACATCTGAGGGTGCTTGCCAAAAGGTGTCGGCCAGTCGCCCCTGTGCACAAGATACTGCCATTCCTCACACTTATAGTTTAGCGTCAGGATGGAAAACTTGACAAATGCCGATGTTGCCCAGTGGTCAGGATGCTGGTCGCGTGAGTATGGATAGATTATTAAATCAGGTTCAAATGATTTTATTATGCTCTGAATATTTTTCACAACGTTTATTCCTTTGTACTCTACTCCTCTCTGATAGGAGTTTGAATACGGACTTTTGAATGTACGTGTTAAAGGACTAAAATAGCTTACCTTTGAATCAAAATACTTTTCCCATAAAAACCTCAAACCCCTATCAGGATATCCTAAGAAAATTATATCTTCTCTCCTCAAGCCCAAGTCCTCAAGCGCATGGATTGTTTCATTCTGGCGAAGATAGCCAAACCTTATGTAGTCATCAGGGCTTAGTCTAATCTTGCCAAAGTTCTGACCCGCAGCACGGGTAAACCCGTCACCGTTTGTCATGACAACAACTTTGACTTTACTTCCACCCAAAAGCGCTTTTTGTATCACACCTGCAGAAGATAGTGTTTCATCGTCGCAGTGTGGTGCAAAGATTAGTATCCTTTTGTAATTTTCAACCTGAAGTTGTGGAAGCTGAGCTGAAAAAAAGTAGTTTGAAATATACTCTCTTGCCAAAAACACTAAAACATTCGCAACAATCCAGATAACAAACGCGTATAGAATATACTTGCGCTTAAATCTTATTCTTTTTTCTTTCTGGGGTTTTCTGTATACTTCACCTTCAGAAGTAGCAGCTTTGAACCTTGGCATATACCTTTTGACCTGCTCCTTTTTTATAGCAAAGATGCTCTTTTTATTTTACACTATCTTTGATGTATTTTCCATTAAAATTTCCCTCTAAAATCGCAAGCGGGCAGAAGCTCTTTTATTCTGTGAGCTCCTGCCCGCTTTCTATATAAAAGGAGGAAATGAACGGGGGGGATTTTGAGCTTATGTAAGTTTTCAAATACAGCAGTTACAAGGGGGTTGTCCGCATTTTTCTTGCCGCTTGCTGTTTACAGTTATAATTATATGTTTTTTGTATACACCAATCAATACCAAAAATAAATGAACTTTTTCAAGTTTCTTTCCGCTTTTTTAGCTATGTGGCTATGTGAATATTTGACCGATTTTAATAAAAATCTGTGCTTATTTTGTATACTTTAGCTATGCACAAAAACACTCTTGTCATCCCTTATAACACTTCCCCGTTTTTTCAGTTTTACTCTTCATAAGCTCTCAGCTTAAAATTAACCCCCAGTTTCTGCGCAATTTTTCTGCACTCTTCTATCTCCTCTTTTGAAATTATATCGACACACGAAACCCAGACTTCTTTTATATATTTTTTGCTCTCTTTTATAAACTCAATCACATGGTCATATATATCTTCAGCAAACGGTCTGCAAATTTCATTGTACCTTTCTTTGTTTGGGGCATTGAGACTTATTGATATCCTGTCAATAATGCCAGAGAGAAGCTGTGGTACGTTCTTTTTGTGAATATAAGATGCATGACCGTTTGTGTTGACCCTCAGCGGCACTGATGTTATCTCTTTTAACTTTTTTGCAACCTCAATTACAACATCAACCCTGATAAGTGGCTCACCATAGCCACAAAACACAATCTCATCATACTTTTGCGGGTCTTTTATCTCAAGAAGTATTTCCTCTGCTGTTGGGTCTTTTTCAAGCCAAAGGTCATATCCTTCGCCAAGCCCTCTTTCACTGTTTCTTATACAGAATATGCATGAGTTTGTGCATTTGTTTGTCACGTTTATATATAGCCTGTTGTCAATTGTATATGTTATCATTCCCATTTTATCTTCATTCCATCTCCATTCTTTTTATTTTATACCAAAAAAGTTTTTGGCATTTTGAGTTGTCTTTTCAATTACTACATCTTCAGAAACCTCTTTTATTTGTGCAATCTTTTGTATCACATACTTCAAATAGGTAGAATCATTTCTTTTGCCCCTGTGGGGGTGTGGTGTGAGGTAGGGACTATCTGTTTCCAGCATCAAAAGTTCAATGGGGTATTCTTTTACAACCTCAATGAGCTTTTTAGCATTCTGAAAAGTGACAACACCGCCAACTGAAATATAAATGCCATGTTTTCTCAAAATCCTGCTCATCTCAACGCTTCCCGAATAGCAGTGTATCAAAACTGGAATCTTTCCAACTGCCTTTTCAAGAAGAATATCTAAAGTGTCCTTATGTGCCTCTCTTGAATGAACAACAATTGGAAGATTTAATGCTTTTGCAACCTCAATCTGTCTTACAAAAACATCTCTTTGAACATCCCTTGGAGAAAAATCGTAGTGGTAGTCAAGTCCAATCTCGCCAATTGCAACGTTCTTTTCAAACCTTGCAAGCTCAAAAAGTGCATCTTCAAAATCATTTGGTGCATCCTTTGCCTCGTGAGGATGAATCCCAATGGTTATATAAATGTTATCATATTTTTTTGCAATTTCAATGTTTTCTTTTGAAGACTCAACAGAAGAAGAGGATGAGATGGCAATTATATTTTCTTCTTTCAGCCTTGCCATCACATCCTCTAAATCGTTCAAAAACGCTTCATCATCATAGTGAGCATGAACATCTATTATCATTTAACTTTTGCACCCTCTTTGATATCTTTTTCAGGTGTAATGAGGCACAGCTCATCGCCAATTGACGCTGCTAAAAGCATCCCCTGCGACTCAACACCTCTTAGCTTTGCAGGCTTTAAGTTTGCAACAACCACAATCTTCTTGCCAACAAGCTCATCAGGCGTGTAGTGTTTTGCAATGCCCGCAACAATCTGTCTCTTTTCATCTCCCAAATCAACTATAAGCTTTAATAGCTTATCTGCACCTTCAATTTTGTGCGCCTCTAAAACCTTTGCGACTTTCAGCTCAATCTTTGCAAAATCATCTATTGTAATGTATTCTTTCTGCTCTTCATTTTTGTCATCTGCGGGCACAGCTCCCTCAGGTCTTTTAACTTCTTGCTTGTTTGTATCTTCCACAGCATTTTCCTCCTTTTCAACTATTCTTGGGAAAATAGGCTCCCCTCTTTTAACCTTTGTTCCCTCTGGAATCAAGCCAAATTGCCCAGCAGTCTCCCAAGCGGTTATCTCAGGGTTTTTATCTTTTGAAATTCCAAGCTGCTCTAAAATCTTTGGTGTTGTTTGCGGCATGAACGGCTCTATCAAAATCGCCACAATCCTCAAAACCTCTGCAAGGTTGTACAGCACTGTCTTTAGCCTTGGATACTTTGACTTGTCCTTGCCAAGCACCCATGGCATTGTCTGGTCAATATACTTGTTTGCTCTTGAGATAAGCTTCCATATTTCAATCAGGGCATTTGAAAACTGAAACTCATCAAGTAGTTTGCAGACATTTTCGTATACCTCTTTTGCAAGGTCTCTCAGCTCGTTGTCAATTTCTTCTTTTTCCTCAGGAAGGTAAATCACACCGTCAAAATACTTTTCGATCATGGCAACTGTTCTTGATAAAAGATTTCCAAGGTCGTTTGCAAGGTCGCTGTTGTGCCTGTTCTTCAGAGCTTCTTCAGAAAAATATCCATCGGCACCAAACGGAATCTCGCGCAGCAAAAAGTAACGAAGACTGTCCACACCATACTTTTGAGCAAGTACAACAGGATCAACAACATTTCCCTTGGACTTTGACATCTTGCCGCCTTCCAAAAGCAGCCAGCCATGGCCAAAAACTGTTTTGGGAAGCGGAAGACCAAGTGCCATCAGCATTGCCGGCCAGATAATTGTGTGGAACCTGACAATCTCTTTTCCAACAAGGTGAACATCTGCCGGCCAGTATTTTTTGAACCTGCTGTCATCTTCTGACATGTAACCAAGGGCTGTTATATAGTTTGAAAGAGCGTCTATCCACACATATATCACATGTTTTGGGTCAAACGGCACAGGAATTCCCCACTTGATGGTTGTTCTTGACACACAGACATCTTCAAGTCCAGGTTTTATAAAGTTATTTATCATCTCATTTGCGCGCGACTGGGGAACTATGAACTCTGGGTGTTCCTCTATATACCTCATCAGAGCATCCTGGTACTTTGATAGCCTGAAAAAGTAGCTCTCTTCCCTTGCCCTTTCAACAGGTCTGCCACAGTCCGGACACTTGCCGTCAATGAGCTGTCTGTCAAGCCAGAAAGACTCGCACGGTGTACAGTACCAGCCCTCATACTCACTCTTATAAATATCGCCTTGCTCATACAGCTTTGTGAATATCTTTTGAACAACCTTCTTGTGCCTCTCTTCAGTTGTTCTTATGAAATCATCGTATGAGATGTTCATAAGCTTCCACAACTCTTTTATCGAAGCCACTATCTCATCAACGTACTGCTGGGGAGTTTTTCCAGCTTCCTGCGCCTTTCTTTCAATTTTCTGGCCATGCTCATCTGTTCCTGTCAGGAAAAACACGTCATACCCTCTTAGCCTTTTGTATCTTGCAATTGTGTCTGCTGCAACTGTGCAGTAGGTGTGACCAACATGGAGTTTGTCAGAAGGATAGTATATTGGTGTTGTTATATAAAACTTTGGTTTTTCCATTCTGCCTTATTCCTCCTTTTAAAAATTTTTATATTCCATACCTATTATGAGCAAAATCATAAAAAAGGTGAGGAATTTTGGGTGGAAAGTATGTAAGCAGCGGAAAAAGGATTAAAAGCAAAATTATCAATATTACAAAAGGTGCTTTTTTTATCTTCTTTTTCGAAAGTGTAATTCCAAGACTAACAAGCTGAGCAATTATAATCGCCAAAAAAAGTGTCATGATGTCAAAAAACAGGTTTTCAGTGAAAAACGCTGTGTATAAAAAGTAGAAGACAGCTGTCAAAAACGGTATCAAAAAAAGTGCCACTGACTTTCCCACAACAAAATTTTCAAACCTTCTTCCATAGATTATATATTCAATTATGTAGAAAATAAAGCCGCCAAAAAAGCCTATCTTTAGATGTTCCCATATACTTTCATTTACTGCAAACAAAGCCCCTGTCCATTTTATCCTCCCGAAAAACTCAAATCCAAAGTGCAAAAGAGAAGATATCAAAAGAATACAAAGCATTCCTACAAAGGTTGTAATCTTGGCTCTCTTGCGATAAATTCTTTTTGAGTACGAGGATAGATAAATTTCAAACATCAACAAGCACCTTCTCCACAACAAGGTTTTTGAACTCACAAATAGTATCTACAAAGTCTTTCTTGAGACAAAACTCAAGGTCTTTTTCAAACCCAAGCTGTTTTAGACGATTATAGTGATATGAATATTTTAATATTTCATGGGGGTCATTTTCAAATTTTTTATAAAGCTCATATGAAGCCAAAGACAAATCATCAACCTTAAAACTCTCAAGGTAGGTTTTAAATATATCCACAAAATATCCCGCACAAAGGACATCTTCAAGTGTGAATTTTTCTTCAGTCCCTGCACATACAATTGCTATTTTCTGGATATCGTCTTTTAAAACCTCTTTGAATATATACTCTGCAGTTTTTCTGGCATTTATAAACGAACCAAGAAAGATTCTTTTTGCCATGGCCGCTTTTTTGAGCGCTCTTGTTCCGTTTGTTGTTGTCATGACAATTGTTCTGCCAAAGATAATCTCTTTTTTGTAAGAAAGCGGTGAGTTGTCAAGGTCAAACCCTTGTATTAAAACTCCTCCTCTTTCTCCGCCAAGTAATACATCTTCATTTAAACTTTTTAAAAGTTTTGCCTCTTCAATAGACTCAACAGGCACAATCTTTTTTGCCCCGTTTGATATTGCCCATATCATCACAGATGTTGCCCTCAAAAGGTCTATCACAATGGCAAGAGAATCTTTTATTCTTCCTTCATCAACATCTTTGTAATGCGAAAATGTGAGTATTTTCAATGCTTTTGCACCTTCTTTCTTATAACATTTCCTTGAAAATTTTGCTTTCATTTATGAAAAATTTCTTTACCTCATCCCATTCTACTTTTATATACATTTTTGGCATTGCCTCTTTTTCAGCTTCTTCGAAATAGCAAAAGCTTACTATTCGAAACATGCCAATAATCACCTTCCAACTAAAACAAAATCATTATTAGAAATTAAACAAGCCTTCTATTTCTTTATAAACTTTAAAACATCTTATTTCCTCTTCTTTCAAATCAAAATATGCCTGCCAAAATCTTGCCGGTTTCGGCAAAAGACTTCTACTTATTTTTACCGTCTCTTTTATTGTTTCCTCACCATAAGTTTTGAAGAGCCATCTTACAGCTTCTAAATCACCAAAATTCAAAATACGTGTTATTATAAAACACCTGTTATTCCAGACATCCAATTTGTTAATATCAACATCCCAAAAAAATTTGTTAAATTCTGGAGGAATGCTGCTATTGTTTCTCATTATAATTTTACCTCTTAAAATTCTTTATTTTATATATATCACAATTTGCTTGCAAAATAAAATAAAAAATATCCCCCTTGCTTAGAAAAACAATGTATTTCTTATTTCAAGAGGGATATTATTCATGTTTTAATTTTCATGCCTCATTCAAAAGCCTTATAATCTCCTCCACACTCAGCACTGCTTCTGCTGCTCCTTTTTCTATTGCAACCCTTGGCATGCCAAAAACAGCACATGATTCTTTGCTTTGTGCAATGGTCAAAGCACCCTGATTTTTCATTTCCAAAAGACCGTTTGCCCCATCACAGCCCATTCCGGTCATGATTATACCTGTTGCATTTTTCCCATACCACTCAGCTACTGAACTGAACAAAATATCGCAAGACGGTTTGTGGCTATTGACTTTTTCTACATTTTCAAGAAGTCTTATGTAATACTTTCCCAAAATCTTTTCAACAGCAAGATGTACTCCACCTTTTGCTATGTAAATTACACCATTTTCAACCCTTTCTCTATCTTCGGCTTCTTTTACTTGCCTTTGAGAAAGTTTGCAAAGCCTTTGAGCTAAGGCTTTTGTAAATGCTGGCGGCATATGCTGAACAACCAAGATTGGTATTGAAAAATCCTTTTTAAGATTTGTGAAAATCTTTTCTAAAACAGGGGGACCTCCTGTCGAAATCCCAATCGCTATTACTTTACTTTCTCTTAGTTTATCTACTAAATAATTCGGAATACCAGCCTTAACACACTCAAGATAACTTGAAATTTTAGGTCCAGCTTTCTCTCTCGTGCTCTTTTTACAGCTAAACTCTTTTTCTGTCAATATCCAGCGAACTTTTTCCAACAAATCTTTTTTAAACCCTTCAAATTCTTTATTATCTGAGGGTTTCAAGATGTAATCGATTGCGCCTTTGGCAAGCGCTTCAAGAGTAATTTGTGCACCAGGTTCAGTGTAAGCAGAAACCATTACAATCTTTGTCAATGGATTCATTTCCTTTAAATAGCTAATGAGCGAAACACCGTTCATATAAGGCATTTCATAATCAATCAGTGCTAAATCAATGTTAAATAGACGAGCCTTTCTAATAGCAACAAGAGGGTTTGAAGCTACAAAAACAATATTATCCTCTTCCAAACCCCTCAAAGCCCCTTTTATAACTTCACACATCAGTTCAGAATCATCAACAATTAAAATTCTTTTCATAGTCTCCTTCACCATATAAAATTATTAATTGAGTATTTTGGGAATTCTATGCATGCAAAATTATACACAAAATTGTTGCTAATATTCAATTAAATTTTTTGTGATTTTTTGAAGGCAAAATAATACAAAAGCCATATAACTAAAAAATCAAAAAGATGATAGATAATTTATCTTTGACAACCAAATTAAAAAGGTTTTATAATTAAAATTACTTGAAAGACACAATGTTAAAGGATTGAGATAAACACATGGTCATCGCAGTGTTAGACGGACAAGGAGCAGGGATTGGAAGGGAGTTTATAAAAAGATTAAAAAAAGAGTTTGAGGATAAAATAAAAGTCGTTGCGCTTGGAACTAACAAAGTGGCTATGCAGAACATGCTCAAAAACGGCGCAGATGTGGGATATTGTGGTGAAGATGAGATTGTTTATTTTTTAACAAATTTTGTGCCAGATGCAATTGTGGGACCAATCGGAATTTTGACGTGTGGCGGAATTGGTGGTGAAATAACAGCAAAGATAGCACAGATTGTGTTTTCTTTAGAGTGCAAAAAGTACATAATTCCCCTTAATCTGCATGGAATATTTATTCCTGGCACACTAAATCTTTCAATCAAAGAGATATTTAATCAGATAATTAAAGACATAGCACTCAGCATAAAAAAAGAGGACAGGAGCTTATCTTCCCCATCCTCTTGAGTACTCTTCAAAGCAGTCAAGACAATAAAATTTGCCGTCAACAACTCTTATTTTATTTTCTGCTGTCTTTTCACCGCACCCTGCACATTCAATGCTTTTGAAGATACGGGCTGACGGTGGAATAGTATCTTTTGGCTGTTTTAGCTCAAACAGCTGTGAAAGTGGCGCGCTAAGTATAATTTTGAGCCTTTCTTCACGTGGCATGTCTTCTTCAAAACCTTTAAAAACAACCCTTATTCCCTCATTAGTGTCGCGCCTGAAAAAGGTAAATGCATGCTTGCCTCTGTCCTTCAAAATTAGATTTCCTTTTCCAACAGTAGCTCCCAAAATGACCTGAATTGCATCAACACCACATGCATCTGTCTCTGTTATACACACAATCTCCTCGTCTTTCGAATATGACAAACCAAGCTTTTCTTTTGCTGCCTCACATGCTCTAAACCCTATTGCAAGACCAGGACAACTGTGTCCGTGAAACTCTACGCATTTTTGCCAAAGCGCGCTGTCCATTTTAAGTTTCACTCTCCTTTTTTACTACGCTACTAAACAAAATCTCTTCTGGCACATCAATCTCTGCATAAAAAGGTTTTATGTCCAAAACAGGTGAGCTATCAATAGCATCTATTCCTTTTACAACCAACACATTTCCTTTTCTATCTACCAGTTCAGCAACATCCAATAGAATTGGATTTGGTCTGTTTGGCGACCTGCAGGCAAACACACCTTTAGGTACATCTGAAAAAGGAATCTTTGTCACAAGGATATCTCTTTTAGCCTGGTGAGCCCAATAAAGAATTATAAGATATTTGGCTTCTTCTATATCCTTTAAACCCTCAAGGTATTTTTCAAAAATTTCTATATACGCAACAACCTCAGAATGTCTTCCCTGTCGCGGCGCTTCATCTTTTGTCCTGTAGGGAGTGTGAAATATACCAATTGGGACAAGCTCCATAAAATCTCTTTCCTTTTTCAATAATTTTTACATTGTCGGAATTACAGGGACAACAAAAAGCTGGTCGTGTGAAGTTTCTACCTTTACCTCTATTCCATACACATTTGATATAATCTCAGGAGTGATAATTTCCCTGCCACCTGAGGCAAATATGCTTTTGTCTTTAATGAAGACAAAGTGGTCAGAAAACCTTATTGCCAAGTTCAAATCATGCAGGACACTAATTACCAAAATACCATTTTCTTTTGACAACTTTTTTAAGATACTCAATACCTCTACCTGATTTTTCAAATCAAGATTGTTTATTGGCTCATCTAAAAGCAAAATTTTGGGCTGCTGGGCAATGGCACGGGCTATTACAACTTTTTGCATCTCGCCTCCGCTCAGCTCATCTAAATACCTGAAAGCAAGATGTTTTAGTCCAAACTTCTCTATAACACTTCCTACCACTTGCAAATCCTCTTTAGAAGGTGTTATGCCCGAAAAATGCGGTTTTCTGCCAATCAAAATTGATTCAAACACCGTAAGCCTTGTACTTACATATCTTTGTGGAACATACCCGACAACCTTGGCAAGGTCATTTGAAGAAAAACGATGTATATCCTTGCCATCAACTACAATAACGCCGCTTTGGGGTTTTAAAATTCTTGCTATGCACTTTAAAAAAGTGGACTTTCCAGCACCGTTGTTGCCCAGGATTGATACAAACTGCCCTTTTTGAGCTCTAAACTCTATATCTTTTAGCACCTCAAAATCTTTGAAAGCAAAGCTGAGATTTTTGACTTCAAGCATTTTTATGGTTTCTTCCTCCTGATTAAGAGATATAGAAAAAGTGGAGCACCTAAAAAAGAGGTCACAGCTCCAACCGGCAAAACAATGGGTGATATTATAAGCCTTGCAACTGTATCAGACAAAAGAAGCAAAAAACCTCCAACAAGTCCAGATGCAGCAATCAGAAATCTTTGGTCATTCCCTACAAACCTTCTTGCTATATGCGGTCCCAAAAGACATATAAATCCTATGATTCCCAAAAAGGCAACCACAACTGATGTAACAAAACTGCTGATAAAAATCCCAGCAATTCTTTTTCTTTCAACATTCACACCAAGGCTTTTTGCCACATCTTCGCCACTTTCAATTGCGCTGTAGTCCCAAGCATTTTTGAAAAAATACAGCCATGAAAGCAGGACAAACACACATAAAACTTTGACATCGTCCATTGACGCTCTTCCAATATCGCCGAACGTCCAAAAAACAAGTGCTGCAATCTTAACATCTGATGCAAAATATTGAATAATTGTTGTCGCAGCTGAAAACAAGGAACTTAGCGCAACACCTGACAGTACAACCGCCTCAGGCGAAAATTTTTTGACCTGTGCAAGCAAAATAACAACCACACTTGATATCATCGACCCTAAAAACGCACAGGTAACTACTATTGAGGGATGCAAAATCACAACAGAATCAGAGGCAGAAGATGAAGTGGTGCCGCCACCAAGCAAAATTATACTAACCGCTGCACCAAATGCAGCACCCTGGGACACACCAAGCGTAAAAGGTGAAGCTAAGGGGTTGTGAAGGAGCGTCTGTGTTGCGCTACCGCCTATAGCAAGTCCAATGCCAGCCAAAATGGCAGCCAGCACCCGCACAAGTCTTATATTAAACACAATTAGTTTCGTTCTTTCATCTCCTCTGCCAATGAGCGTCTTTAAAACATCTAAAAAGCTCAAATTTGACGACCCAACAACAATAGCATACCCAGCTAAAATAAATGTCAGAATGCATACAACCATTAAAAATACAATTTTTCTTGTGGTAAGTTTCAAATACTCTCTTTGAAGCATCTCTTTTTCCATCTCAATATCAAGACCCTTTCTGCTCAATATTAGTCTAAATTTATCTTTACAAAACCTCCGAACTTCTTCGCCATTTTACTGTAAAGAGGCTTACCCAAGAAAAACTTGTA
Organism: Caldicellulosiruptor acetigenus; assembly: GCF_026914305.1. Taxonomy (NCBI): domain Bacteria; kingdom Bacillati; phylum Bacillota; order Caldicellulosiruptorales; family Caldicellulosiruptoraceae; genus Caldicellulosiruptor; species Caldicellulosiruptor acetigenus. The sequence goes on from NZ_CP113866.1 coordinate 2,429,318, forward strand.
AACTTCATCTGCTCTTTTGACAGGGTCAACATCTCTGAACCTGTCTGGGAACACAACCTTTGCAATCCAGAAAGTGTCTGCCAGGACAGTATCAATATTTGTCCAGTAGAAATTGTAAGGAAGCTGACCATAGACTCTGCCATTTTTGAAGGCTGAAAGAGATTTATAAAACTCAGGATTTTTCTTGTAATCCTGCTTTACAAGCTCAAGATTAGCCTCATCAATAAATATAAGGTCAGGGTCCCACTCTAAAATCTTTTCTTTCTCAACCATGAACCATCCTTCTTTGTTGCTGCTGTCTGCAACATTGAGCGCATTTATGGCTAAAAACGGAAAATATTTTCCCATTGTGCTCTCAAAACCATGCCCGCCTTTAAAGCCAATAGCTCCAACATACACTTTTGGCTTTTTAGAAGCAGGAATGTTCTTTGTCCTTTCATTTAAGAACGCTTTGCACCTTTGCATGTAGTTTATGAGGTCTTCTGCACGCTGCTGCCTGCCTACAATCTTTCCAATGAGCCTGAGCGATTTGTACACATTCTCATCAAAAAGAAGCTTTGTACCATAGTCGAGTACCACAACAGGTATCTTTGTTTTTGCCTGAAGCGCGTCTGCCTTTGCCTTGTCTAAAAAACTTGCAGCAAAAATCACATCAGGCTTCACAGCTATTAATTTTTCAGGGTCAGGAGAAGAGTCAGCACCGCCTTGGCCAATTGTTGGAAGTTTTTTGAGCTGTGGATATGCCATGATATATGTTCTGCTCCCTTCTTCCCAGACCTTTTCTGCGTTCTCAACACCAACAATATTGTTTGTCCCATTGACATATAACACAAGCCTTAGCGCACCCGGACCTATCGCAACAAGCCTTTTATTCTTTTTGTTTTCAATCTCAACCTTCCTGCCTAAAAGGTCAGTGACAATAAGCTTTGAAGATGCTTTTTCCCCCTTTGCAAAGGCTTTGAAAATACTTGTGCTAAGAAAACTTAAAAAACAAATAGCTAAGGCTAAAGCAAGTAACCTTTTTGCATTCAAAAATAATATTTTCCTATTTTTGATGTTGTACATTTTCTAAAAACCTCCTTTTTGCAAGTTTTTTGGCACACAGAAAAACAAAAAGCCCACAAAGGAAGACTTCTCATCCCCTTCGTGGGCTTGTTTAGCTTAAGTTTTTTTTAGTTTTTCCTTGGTCAATAAAAGCACTTTAATAACTCTCATTCAAATCTCTTTTGTGCACCATCGTGGTGCACTATGCCATTACTTTTAATTTTTAAACTCCTATTTTGATTTTATAACAATATTGGTTCAGGTGTCAACATAGAAAAATCACGGGATTGCATCAAGAGTTTGTAATAAAATTTTCTATTTTACTAAACACAATCACATAGGCAGCAATACGCTTACCTCTGTCCCTTTTCCAAGTTCACTTTCAACCAAAATCTCTCCATTATGTGCTTCAACTATCCATTTTACAATTGATAGTCCTAATCCACTTCCCCCTGTGGTCTTACTTCGGACCTTATCAACCCTATAAAACCTATCAAATATTTTGCCAATCTCTTCACGGGGAATACCAATGCCATTATCCTTTACAACTATTTTCACTTTATCCAAATGTTTCTCTACTGAGATATTAATTGTACCACCTTCTTGAGTAAATTTTATGCTGTTGTCAATGATAGCTCGCAACATTTGCTTTATTAATCTTCCATCAGCAAAAATATCTATTCGCCCTTTAAGATTATAACTCCAATTACGATTAGGTGCAACAAGTTTACCTTCTTTAACAATTTCTTCTACTAACTGATTCAAATTAACTACCTCTTTTTGAAGTTTTATAACCCCACTATCCCCTCTTGCCAAAAATAATAACCTTTCTACAAGTTCTGTCATATATTTGACTTCATTCTTTATAGCAACTATAGATTCTTGTAAAACCTCTTTATCATTTTTCCCCCATCTATCTATTAAGTTTATATATCCATTTATAACAGATAAAGGAGTTCTCAATTCATGTGATGCATCTGATACAAATTGGTTTTGCTTTTCAAACGAAATCTTCAACCTTTCAATCATCTCATTAAAAGTTTTAGCAAGATTGCTTAATTCATCATCAACTTCACCTACATTAATTTTTACATTCAAATCTGTTGCAGTAATTCTTTTTGCAGTATTTGTTATCTCTTTAATAGGTTTTAGTATTTTTTGGCTGATAGAAAATCCGGTAATAACTGATGTTATCATTCCAATAGCATCGGCAACAAGTAACACCATGAACAATAGTTTAAGAAATGAGTATTCTCTATTCATATTCTTAGCAACTTGAACATATCCAATAATCTTGCCATTATCGGATATGACAAAATTCTTAACTATTAAATGTTTTTCTTCATTTTCAACTACCATAACATTATTGGGATTTGCCTTTATACTAACTTGAGGGTCAAAATTCTTTGAATGGTTTAAAATCTTACCACTACTATCAGCTATCTTTATATTGATATCGCTGTTAATTACTGAATCATTTACAAGCTCTTCATCATAAATATCTTTCTGTTCATCACCTACTCCCAATATTTTACCTTCTATATTCTTACCAATGCTATCAACTTGGGTTATAGCTTGTTGACGAAGATAAAATCTTACTCCATATAAAACTAAGAAGTTTAACAATATAACCACTGCGGAAAACACTACGGCATATGTAAATGTAATTCTCCAAGAAATTTTCCTGAACTTTAAAATGTTAATCTTCATTTTCTCTCTCCTCACATTTATACCCAACTCCTCTTACTGTATGAATTAGTTTTGTTTTAAAACCATCATCTACTTTACTGCGCAGATATCGGATATATACATCCACCACATTCGTATCGCCCATATAGCTATATCACCAAACATTTTCTAAAATTTGATCTCTGGTTAAAACAATTCCCTTGTTTCTCACTAAATATTCAAGCAAATCATATTCTCTTTTTGTAAGCTCAATTATCTTATCAGCTCTTTTAACAATCCGTTTGGATGTATCAATAGTCAAATCAGCAATAGTGAGAATTTCACGAATTATATTTAATTGTTTGCTTTTTCTCAAAGCTGCTCTTATCCTTGCCAATAATTCTTCTATTGCAAATGGCTTTGTAACATAGTCATCCGCTCCACTGTCTAAGCCCATTACTCTATCTGGAATATCATCCTTAGCTGTAACCATAATGATAGGGACATTGGAATGTTGTCTTATTTTTCTGCAAATTTCAATGCCATTTATCCCCGGCAACATAATATCCAACAATATCAAATCTGGATGTATCTCTTCAACTTTTTTAAGTCCTTCTTTGCCATCATAACATACATATACATCGTAGCCTTCATGCTTTAATTCTAATTCAATAAATCGAGCTATTTGTTTTTCATCTTCTATTATCAAAATCTTGTATGATGGCATTGCATGTCTTCCCCCTAATTCTTCTTTAAGATATTTTACCGTACATTTATTACCCTGTGAAATACATAATTATTAACAAGAAAAGCTGCCCATAATCTCTCAGGGCAGCCCGCTTTGTTAAAAAATTTGATATTTGCAAAATCCCAAAATTTTTATTAACCTTATTGTTCATTTTCTACTTCTTGGTTGTCTGTCTCATGTCCATTGTCTTCATCCTTTTGTTCTTCCTGCTGAGAATTTCCATTTTCAACACCTACAATCTTGCCATTGCTTGCATCAACTTTGACATTTAAAACCTTACCTGATTTATCAGTTATTTTAACTTCATAGATAATTAGACCATTTTCATCGCCAACATCTACTTTCTGAATAACACTATCAGGATATGCAGATTTAACAATACTCTCCACTTCATTTTTTGAGATCTTCGCTTTGGTAATTAGATTGCTCTCATCATTTTCTTCATCAGCTTTTTCTACATCATTGTCTTTTGGGTTATCTACATTTTGCCCATCATCAGCTCTTTCAATATCATTGTCTTTTGGATTGTCTACATTCTTTCCTTCTGATGAATTATAATTTTGATTCTGATTTTGAACTTGTGTCGCCTGTTTTTTAACAAGACTATCTTGTTTGGTAAAATTTGTAATAGAGTGTGAATTTGCATACCCTATTACAAAGCTCAGGACAAAAGCTATTGCAAGCAATGGCACCACAAATTTTTTAACTTGTTTTAACATTTTTTACCTACCCCCTACATTTTTATTCGAGCAGCTGCTCGTGAGAATAATTATGTAGGAGGATAATTAAAAGATTATTATAAACAGATTAAAATTTGATTAGAAAATTAGAAGCAAACTATCGCTCAATTTCTATTAAGTGTTTATTAAGATATTCTACTTGTTCGGCCAACGGTTTGCCTTTATTAATAATTATATCTTTTGCTAAACTGGGCAAATATACATCAACATTTAAATCTACTCTTATTCCCTTGTAAAAAGCCACAAAATACCTAACAGAATCTATATCTAAAGCTGATGTTGAGGGCTCAGTATTTAAAGTTTTTACATCTTTACACTTAAAACTTTTTGCTTTCGAAATGTTCAAGCCAAACGCTTTTGCCAAATCCTCAATAGGTATTTCAAAATACTTGCTAACATCACTAAAAGTATACGACCCTTTTATAGACATTGGGTCGTAAATCTCTTGCCCCTCATCTGAATTTATTTTGTTAGGTATCTTTTCTGATTGCGTCTTCCATATTCCTGCACTATTGCTTATAATTATTCCACCAAACACAATAGCTAAAATTAAAATGATTAAAAATTTAATGTTTATTCTCATTTTTAATCCATCTCCTTGTTTCAAATACGATAGTATTTTCAACAGGACAACTAATTTCTGATGAACATTGTAAGCATGTTACGCATTGAGGATCATTAATAACCTCTTTGCTGTGCACGTCAATATTCATTGGACAAACACTATTACATTTTTTACATGATATACAATATGAAGGATTTCTCTTGATTTTAAATATTCTTATTAAATTAAACAACCCAACAAAAGCACCAAGCGGACAAAAATATTTGCAAAAAGGTCTTTCAACAATAAAAGAAAGTATAATTATGACTATAAGAAAAATCAAAGCTTGTATAGCCACTTCACCAGTCCAAAAGGTAAATAATGCATGATAAGGATCAATATTTGCAAAAACTAAAGTGCCTGTTTTAGCTGTTATGTATACAACCCATAAAAGTACGACATACCTAAAATACCTAAAATATTTATCATACTTTGAAGGAATAAATTTATTAAACCTCTTCTTAAAAATCATCTTACCTAATTTACCTATCCATTCTTGCACTGAGCCAAATGGACATATAAAGCCACAAAATACTGATCCAAAAAGAATTGATAAGACAATTACAATAGCTAACAACACAAATGACGATTCATGAATTTTCTGAACAAAAGTTCCTTCAGTTATAAGCTTATATACTGAGACCACACCGCCAAATGGACATAAACTATGTAATGATGCATTAGAGAAAAAAGGCACTTTAACTTCCACTCCTTTTTCAGCCAAAGAGTGAATTATTGCAGTAATTAGAATAATAGTAAAAAACAATATTTGAGAAAAAAGTCTGAAATATTTATTGATTTCATTTTCTGTTGTAAATTTTTTCAAAGTAATTCCTCCCTTCCTTAATTAATAGGCTTAGCAGAGCAAAAACACCCTGCTAAGCCCACATGTCTACTTACTTATTTTGATTGATTCGAAGAATTTCCATTTACAAAACCTCTCATACCTCTGCCGTAGCCAATACCTTTACCTTGCCCAATAGCCTGCTTTTGCCCATTTCCACCACCAAATATTCCATACCCAGTTTGTGGTCTGTTTGCGAAACCCTGTCCGTTGCAGCTGTCAATTCGTGCTTTCATCTGTGCTTTTATTGCCTCTGCCTGTTCTTTTGTAATAACGCCATCTTTTACTTTTTGGTCAACTAAAGCAGCTTTTTCTTGATATACAGCACTTTTAAACTTCTCAGCTGTCACACCTTTTGACAAAGCTATCTGGTAGAAAGTTTGTCCTTGTGACCTCAATTTTATAACCTCATCAACTGTAAGACCTGTCAGCTTTGCTACAATTGATGCCATAAACTGAGCACCATATCCTCTTGCCATGTGCAAAACTGTGGTATTAGTTGCTGATTGTGCACTGTTGTTTGAAACACTTGTTGCGGCAAAAGCAGCTAAGTTCAGGGCAAGCACTAATAAAGCCACTGCTACCACAAAACCTATTCTTCTTTTCATTAAAATCAACCTCCCAAAAACTAAAATTTTGTTTTGCAAGTTTAAATATAAAGGTGTTTTGTGAAACTCAAGTGAAGAAATTGTGGAGTTTTTGTGAAGAAAATCTTTTTAATAAATTGTTTTTTGAAAATGAAGATTTTTTCTCAAATCTTTGGTAAAATTTATTTAAGAACTATGTTTGTTCACATCTAAAATTCACAAGGAGTGAGTTATAGGTTGAAGATACTGCTGATTGAAGATGAAGAAAAACTCAGAAAAATAATAAAGTTATATCTTGAAAAAGAAGGATTTGAAGTAGAAGAAGCATCGGACGGAAACGAAGCAATCGAAAAATTTCAACCTTCAATGTACTCTGTTGTAATCTTAGATGTGATGCTACCCCAAAAAGATGGCTGGAGTGTGCTGAGAGAAATAAGGAAAAAGGACGATACGCCAGTTATTATGCTAACAGCTCGTGGAGAGGATGATGATAAGATATTTGGATTTGAACTTGGTGCTGATGATTATGTTGTAAAGCCTGTCAGTCCTAAGGAGATTGTTGCACGTGTAAAGGCAATTTTAAAGAGAACCAAAAAGCCCAATTCAAATGACATTTTGTTCATCGACAAAGCAGCAAGAGAAGTATATGTAAAAGGTCAAAAAATAAATCTTACTCAAAAAGAATATGAGCTTTTATTGTACCTATATGAAAGGCAAAACATTGCCCTTTCAAGAGAGCAGATTTTAAATAGCGTATGGGGTTATGAATATTATGGTGATCTTAGAACGGTGGATACACATATTAAAAACCTCAGAGAGAAGCTTGGAGATCTCAGAGATTACATTAAAACAGTAAGAGGTTATGGATACAAGTTTGAGGTGAAAAAATGAGAAGGATAAGTTTTAAACTATTGATTTACACACTTATTTTGCTCTTCTGTATGTTAGCTTTAAGTTTTTTTCTTCAAGGAAATATCATCACAAGCGGTTTTAAAGCTAACCTAAAAAATAAAATGATTCAATATGCAAAAGACATTTCTGATAAATTCAAGAATAACCTTGATTATTCAAGCGAAGCAAATAATATAGCTAATATTATAAATGGCAGGGTATCAATATACGATTCAAACGGCAGTTTGATAGAATCTCACGGCAGATTCATGTTTGGAAGAACAAGGAATATTGAAAGACAAACAATTTTAGATGTTTTATCAGGAAAAACCATCTATCGAACAGACCAAAGAACATTTCAAGGAAGTACATTAATTACCTTAGGAATGCCTATAATTAACAATAATAAGATCATAGCGGCAATATTTATTCATACACCTTTGCATGACATTCAAAATGACGTTCGAAATGTCAAAAATCAAATTTTTATCCTTTTTATCGCTGCTCTTTTGGCATCAATCATTGGTGCATATATGCTGAGCAGTTTATTCACAAAACCCATTCTTAAAATCATTGATGCTGCCAAAGCTATAGCAAAGGGAGATTATAACGTTAAAATTGATGTTAAAAACAAAGATGAAATTGGTGAGCTTGCAAAAACAATCACATTTATGGCTCAAAATCTTTCTAAAACCGAAAAGTTAAGGAGAGACTTTATAGCAAATACAACTCATGAATTGAGAACTCCGCTGAGCATCATAAAAAGTTATGCTGAAGCTATATATGATGACATATTAAACAAAGACCAAATTAAAGAATATGCCTACTCAATCATGATTGAGGCTGACCACTTAAATAATCTTATAAATGAAATTCTTGAGCTATCAAAACTGCAATCTGGCACTATACAGTTGAATATACGACCTATAAGCTTAAAAAACCTTTTTAATGAGATTATCAGCGAAGTAAACATTATAAAAGGAAATAGGAAGTTTTGGCTTTTTGAAGATGATATCGTAACAAAAGCTGATGGCAAACTTTTAAAAAGGGCTTTTAGTAACATTATTATCAATGCTATTCATCATACAAACGACACAGGAAACGTTTATATAAAAGCTGAAAAAGAAAATGACCATATCAAAGTATCAATCAAAGATGATGGAGAAGGTATTGATGAAGCAGATTTGCCTTATATTTTCAATAGATTTTACAGCAAAAGTGCAAAAAAAGGAATAGGTGGGCTGGGCTTATCAATAGCAAAAGAGATAATACAAATGCATAATGGTGAAATTAGTGTATTTAGCAAAAAAGGAGAAGGTGCTGAGTTTGTGGTAAAACTCAAATGTTAATTGAACAATTTAAGTACTAAAAGGGGCTGGGATGCAAATAAATGCCAGCCCCTAAGAATTTACTTATAACTTCTTATAACTTCTATTAATATTACTTTTGGGCATCATTTAGATTATTGAAAAATGTTAACTTTTTAACCTCTCAACTATCCTCTCAACAATCTTCTCCTGATACCCCGAAAGCTTTAATTCTCTCATTTTACTGCATACATCAAAAAGTTCTGGGCTTTTTACGTTTCGGAGCATCACAAGCCTCTTTTGAGAAATCTTGTTTTTAGATAAAGACAAAAGATAGCTTTCTTCATCCATGCAAATGGGAACAGCACCATAGTTTTGAATAATCCTGTCAGCTATCAAGAGCCCTTCAGGGTCAAAGTCGCCTGAGTAAAATATAGTAAAGCCTTCTTTTGAAAGGCTCTCAAGTACAATCTTTGTAGAAAGTCTCAGCTGTCCGTTTGTACAAATGAGAGAAATATCACTGCAAGCTTGCATCAGCATTGAAAACACAGCAGGGTTTTCTACCACTACAATCTTTTTTGAATATCCAAAAAACTGCTTGTAATCCTTAATGGTATAAAGAGGCAGAATCACCGGCTTTCGTTGCAAAGCAAAGATTTTGAGCGCTTCATCTTCTGCTGCATCTTCTGATATTGCGCCTATACCATACACCAAACACCAGTTTGAAAGCTCGTCTATGATGATGTTGTGCATGTATAAAAGTTCAGCTTTTTCCTCTGAAGACTTTGGATATTCAGCATTTTTGAGCAAGCTTAAGATTCTTAAAAATATCTTGCCGCTGTCGCGGTCTTCGTCAAAAAAATGAGGATCATGCGCTATCTTGGTTGCAAACACTGCAAGACTTTCTATTTTTTCTGGCTTTGTTGCGGCAGCTTTTATGCATAAGTTTAAAATACCCAAAAACTTTTCTTCAGAATACTTTTTAAGATACCCTTCAAATTGTTTGAAATTTTCTTTTACAACCAGATACACTTTTTCCGCAGCCGGTTCACTTTCTACTTGTTTTTTTAATTTCTCAAGAAAGCTTGAAAGCTGCTTTTCTCTGTTTTCTTTTTCTTCTTTTTTTGTCAAAACATCTTTTTTCAATACGTGTGATAGCACATCTTTAAAATCAAGCGAAGAAAATTTGGTCTGCTCAAACCTCTTTTGTGCAAACTCTTTTACATTGATAATCACCCTGTCTCCGCTGACAATTCTTCCAAGATAGCGCGAAAGCATCTCTTTTTCAACTGGCTGTAGGTTTTCCAGCACAATCCTGCCCGAAAACCTGCCAAGCGACCTGTATTTGTTGTAAATGAGCTCCAGTACACGCGCAAAACCCTTGTGTGAAAAGTATTCTATACACTCCTGCAAAAGCCTGTCTTCCTTCATAGCTCCACCAACACCTTCTTGTACCCGTTCCAGATGTATTTTACTTTGAGAACACAGCCTTTGCTTCGGTCTGAAATAAGTTCATAAATGCAAAGTCCTGGCACTGTTTTGTAATCTCCCCATAGAATCTGGGAGTTCATGATATAGTCAAATTCAAGATTTTCTATGAGTTCAAACATCTTTTCAATGTTGTTCTCATCAACGCCGGCAAACGCCTCATCAAGCGCAATTATGCGCGGTGCAAAACTCGCAGCGCTCTGGTACTTTGCACACAGTGCCGCCAAAAGAGGAACATAAATGGAAAGTGCTTTTTCGCCGCCAGAAAACTTGTCGTACGCGTTGTTTGTAAGCTCTCTTCTATTTTCTGCACCTCTTTGGAAGTAGAGCCGAAACTCAAACCACTGCCTGTAATCCAAAATCTCTTTCATTATCTCATAAAGACTGCGAAAACTGTCGGGTGAGTCCTGAAGCCTTTTTGCTCTTTCAATACGTGCTCTAAAATGCTTGACAATCTTTTGCCTGTCGCTATCTGAAGCTGTTGCCGGGTCTTTGCTGATAAGTTTTACAAGTTCTGATGTTGAAAGCTCATCTTCAAGTTCCTGCTTTTTCTGCTCCCACGAAAGCCTGAATTTAAGATTTCCTGAAAGGTCCATGCCGTCCATTAGCTCATTCATCCTCTTTACCCAGTCCTGGGCAAGCATTATCTTGCGTGAGATTTTAAAGCCTATGTCCTTTGCCAAAACCTCTTCAAAAAGCTCTCTTTCCTGCTGGGTAATAAGATTTTTCTTCTCGATTATCTCAGAATCTATTCTCTCTAAAAACTCATAAAGCGAAAGCACCCTTCCATCCTTCTTTGCTGTCCACAAATATCTTGCATAGCCAGTTTTATTATCTTCCTTGAGGTTCAGATTTGCTCCAAACTCTGCAAGCTGCACTTGGGCTTCATAGTGTGCAGAGATGAGCCTTTGCAAAACCTGGTTTAAGTCCTTAGATTTAAATTCATTAGCAAAGCTACTTTTTTCCTTTGCAAACTCTAAAAGTTTGGTCTCATCCTCAAGATTTTCTTCCTTCCATACAAAACCAAAAGAAAGTTCAATCTTCAATACTTCAAGGCAATTTGTGTACTCCATTTTGGCTTTCTCAAGCTGCAGAGCTTTTGTCTCAATCAGCGTCTCAAGCCGCGAAATTTTTGCAATTACTTCCTGAAGATTTCTGTTAAAGCTTTCTATCTCCTTAGGAATACTATCAAGACGCTCAATTGCCTTTTGCTGCTCTTCAAAAAGCTTTTGAGCATCATCGCTTGAAAGCCTTTTTTCAATTTCAGCCTTCTTTAAACTTAAGCTCTCCCACCTTGTCTTCAGGCTCTGAAGGTCAAAACTTAAATTCTGCAGGCTTTCTTCTATCTGCAGAGTTTGTTCTCTTTTTGATGTTACTGTTCTTGAAACCAATTTTTCTTTTTCGACCTCGTTTTCTAAATCAACTAGCACACTTTTAAGCTTTTGTGCTTCCTGAGCAAGTTTCAAAAAATTATCCTTTGCAGCTGTGACAGAAAGTTTTGTTGCAATGACAGAAATCTCATGCTTCAAGCTATTTTCCTTGCTCAATAGCTCTCTTGTCTTCTTCTCTAAAAATTCTATCTCTTTTTGAAGTTTTAACTTTTGATTTTCTCTTTCTTCAATCATCTCAAATGCAGTGTCAAGGTCAACCAATGAAGGAAAGCTGTCTCTCTCGTTTTTAAGCTTCTCAACCAAATTTTTCTGTGCATTTCTCTCCTGTTTTTTGTTATCTAATTCAACTGAAAGTTTCTGCACTTCATCTTCAAGCTGGGATATTAACATCTGCCTGTACCTTCTTCTATTTTCAATGCCAATAAACCTTGCATTTTCGCACGTGGTTGTCCTACCTTTTAAAATTCCGCTACCAAACCTTCCATCCTCGCAGATGTAGACGCCTTCATCTTTTTCGGTGGCGAATATACTGTCAATCACAGCTGCCACTTCCTGTTTTAGCTCAATAGGTCCGTCAAAGTTGGCAACTTCTAAAAACTGGTTTAGTGTGTGCGAAAAATACGCAGGTTTTGAAATTAAAATCATTTCTTTTTCATCATCCAAAAGGTCCGAAAGAACATCTTTGTACTTTTCTGGCACAATCAGAGCATTCAAGATTCCAAGACAGCTCAGCGCATCTTCAATAATAGCTTTCTTTTTTTCATCCACACCGTCTTTAAAATCCACAGCCATATAAAAAGGTATAAATGGCACCCCTTTTTGCAAAAGCCTGTCTCTTACCTTCTTTTGCTGAGATGAGAGTATAATCTCATCATCTTTCTGGCTTCTAATCCTCTCAATCTCTTCTTTCTTAGCTTTTATCTGGTTATTCAAAACTTCTATCTCAAACTCAAGTCTTCTTATTGTATCTGAGATAGAAAGGTAATGGAAGTTATAAATATCATCTAAGATTGAATATATTCTGCCATAATCCCCTTTCTTCTCACAACTATTTATCGCCTGGAAAATTGCTGTTCTCTGCTCATCTTGAGCTTTGAAAACCTCATTTTGTTCAAAGTAAATAGAAATAGCATTCTTCAGACTATTTTTTACTTCTTCAAGCTGAAACAAAAGATTTTGTATCTCTTCCTCCACCTTTTGTGATTCTGCTCTGTTCATATCAAGCTCCCTGTAAAGACCATCTAAATCCTTCTTGATTTCATTCAGCTTTTCATAGTTTTTCAGTGCAATCTCAACCTGAGATAAGAAAGATGAAAGCTCATCCTTTAAAATGTCAAGGCTACCCTGCTCAAGAAGATACATATCAAGCGTTTCTGAGAATCTTTGAAAACCAATAGATTCGATTAGCAATTTGCCTTCTTCGACGCTATCTTTTATTTTTCTTTTATACTCCTCAAGCTCTTCTTCTAAAGCTATAAGCTGCTGCCTTTCCTTTTCAAGTTTTTGTGAAGCAGAATTTATCTGGGAAAGCTTTTTGTTTTTCTGCTCCTCAAGTTCTCTGAGCTCTTCTTTTATATTTAAAAGCTCCTTTTGAAGCTTGAATATGTCACTTTCTTTTATACTTTCAAGCCTCAATGTCAAAGACTCTTGTTCCTTTTTAAGCTCTTCTATTTTTTCTTCTATCTGAGCTTTCAACTCTCTATTTTTCTCAACATCAGCTTTAGCTTTTTCAACCTCTTTTTTGAGGTTTAAATATTCTTTGCTGCTCTCAAGCACGCTAAATATACTTTGCGCAAGCAAAAGCTTGTTGTACTCATCATAAACCTTTTTTAATCTTTCCAGCACGTTTTTTATAATCTCAAGATTTTTCAGCTCTGTTTGAATTCTGTCCATGTTCTCTATGGAGTCAGAAAGTGCACGAAGGTCTGACTCAGAAAGAGCTGGTAAAGACTCCTGAAGCATCTTGTAGACAGTATCAGGTTTTATATCCTTAGAAAGCTTTGGTGCTCTTATTCGAACTATCAGCTCTATCAAATTCTCAAAGTCTTCTATGTTCTCAAAACCAAACAGAATTTTGTTGACTTCCTCCATATAATCTTTTCTGCTTGAAAAGACCTTGCCGCCGTCTCCTATGAGGTTTTCAAACTTCTTCCTGGTAAGTGGAATCTTTTGGTCACCTATCTTTTCATAAAAGAAGATGTCAACTCCAAACCTTCTCCCGTCTGTTAGAACAAAATACCATGTATCAGGGCTTGTGCCTCTTTTTGCCCTTATTCCCATGCCTATGGATACGAATATATTCTGCTTTTTAAACTCAAGAAAAAGATAAGCTATTGCCTCGTTTTTCTGACCCGGGCCCTGGTCGCCAAGAACATAATCTTCAAGTTTTCGCGCATTTGACCCAAAAGAGTCAAGCCTGGACGGGTGGTAGTTGCCATCTAAAAGCAGGGTAATAAAACTTTGCATTGTGACAGACTTGCCTGAAGCGTTAGGACCGCGAATAAGCATCCTGCCATCGTAAAAGTCAAAATACTCCTCGTCATAGTACCAGTAGTTAAAAACCCCGGCTCTGCTTAGCACCCATCTATTTTCCTTGCTCATTGTCAAAATACAAACCTCCATCTACATTTATATCCTCAGAATCTTTCTTCTATACCATCATCTTGCAAAGAAAGCTCACCATTTGCAACAAAGTCCTGATACTCACCAACAACTCTTAAAAAAATAGGGGATATGACAAGATATCCATCGTCATTTGTCTTTGCAAAACTGTGAAGGTGCAAAAATTCTAAAAGTTCTTCAAATATTTTATCAGTGGATTTTTCCCTCCACTCCTTGTTCCAAAAATGCCCGTATTTTTTCTTGACATCCTCCACAATTAGCTTAAAATGGTCAAGCGAAATTTCAAGCATCTCATGGGCAGGCGAAAGTCTCAGCTCCCCTTTTTCAACCCTTTCAAGAAGTTCTCTTGAGCACAAAAGCAATACGTCGCACAGGTTTGAATTGTCAGGATAGGTATACTCGTAGTCACCTTCAACGCTAAGGTATGCAAACGACTTGAACAGGTGAAGTTCAAGCTCTGGCACAAACCTTTCAAGGTCCTGTGAAATTGTTGTCTTTTGTTTTTTAATGTAATAAAGTGGTGCTTCACTCTCAAAATCCACAATGCCATCTATCAAAAGCCCTCTGTAGGCTTTTATTCTCTTTATGTCAGTTATTTGGTCAGAAAGTCCATTTGTAAACTCAAACTCGCTATTTAAAATCTCTTCAACTGACGAATACTCAACAAGGCTTTTAGGAAAAGTTCTCATAAAATATTTTGATAGCCCTGTTGATTCATAAAGTACATCAACATCAGCTCTTTCCACAAACAGGTCTTGATTGCCATCATCTATCTTGATAAGCCCCATCCTCTCGCAAAACTTTAGCACTCTAATAAGCGACCTTCTGTCAGAATACATTGTCCAGTCAATTTCCTCGTAAGGATAATTCGAGCGTATATACTGCGTGATATCCTCAAGCAAAAACTGAGTGTCTCTGCCCTTGTCCTCTAAAAATGCAAGAACAAGACAGAAAAATACATAGTCTTTCGGCTCTTCAAACTCCAAAATCCCCATGTACTCTCTTGGGACAAGGGGTACCTTTTCAAGTCTGACCATTTCAGATGTAGCATAAAATCTAAGTCCCAGTTTGGTAACTATAAAGTCTTTTAACTCTTTGTCAATGTTCTTGCACTCATAATAGCTTTCAACATCTTTTTCTTTTAAAATCCAAAAGTTACTAAGTAGCTTTAAAAGAGCACTTTTCATCTTTTCTTCTTTCCTGCCTTTCTTTACTTAACAAACTCAATTACATACGCCGGCATCTCAAGCTCACCATCTGTTGATTTTAGAACGCAATACCTTCCATCTTTTGGTCTTACAACTTTAAATCTTTTCCCTGAGTCTGTATTACCAAAACCTGACGAAAGTCCTCTTGAGAGCCACACAAGAAGTTTTTTTCTAACCTGTGGAGTCAAAACAGGAAGATTTTCAAACTCAATTTTTCCATCTTTTATAAGCTCAGCAACAAGCTTTTCTTCCTCTTCAATCTTCTTTTTGTACTCTTCAAACCTTTTCTTCTTGTCTTCAGAAAATTCAGATGCCGGCAAAACCTTGCTCTTTTCCCTCACAAGCCTTCCTCTTGAGTGTAGCAAACTCTTCATTGGTGGCACGTCAAGAATGCTAAGGCTTGCAAGCTCACTCTGTCTCTTCTCCTCGGCTGCAATGTACCGTGGCAAAAGCACGCCAAACACAACTGCAGAAAGCTTGTGACATGTAGCTAAATCAAGGCTTGAGAAGATTTTTGCCAAGTGCCTGTACTCTTCCTGTCTGTTTACTTTGACACTTGACATCTCTGAAAGCCTTGCTGCAAGGTCAGACACTTTTCTTATAAGTCCCTGAATCTGGTCAGAAAGTTTTTCTGCCTGGCCATGAGGAGCAACAAACCAAAGTTTTATATTGTCAAACCTTGCTTTTATGTTCTTTTCTATGCTCTCTGGGTCTTTGAATATGTTTTTGGGATGCTCTTTTTCCTGGGCGATTATGTAGTTCAAAAGCTTTTCTATTTTAGCAGCTTCCAATGACAAAAAGGTAGATCTTATTCTTGGAAGATAGTTCTGAAATATGACATAGAAGTTGTAAAGGTACTGTACAAGCTTTGACTTGTAGTCCAAAAACTTTTCTTTTATCATGAGATTTTCTGCTTCATACGATTTTAACATTGAGATATACTCTGAATAGCTCTTTTCAATCTCCTCAAAAGCTCTTGTTAGCTCGTCCCACCAGTCAACTGCTCTTTTTTGTGGGTCATCTAATACACTGTCCACTTGCTGAAGCAAGAAATATATCTTTTCAATGTGCTTGGTATTTAGCTCTGCTTTTGTGTCTTCTTGAGTTTCAAGTTCAAACAAAAACCTTTCAATCTTGAGACCTATAGGTGTAAGTTCATACAAAAATCTTTTGTTTTTGAACTCTTCAACAGTCCTGGTCTTTGAGGTGTCCTGGATTGAGTTGAGGTTCCCCCACTCAACAAGATTTTTCAAATCCTGTTCGCACATCTGCTCTGTGTAGTCTGCAAACTGTGGAAAATTTTTTAAAAATGTGAAAATCTCCTCTTTTGTAAGCCTATTTTTGTACTCTAAATGGCACAAAAAACAGTATCTCATAATTGTTCTGTATCTTTCTGAATTAGGTGCTGTGAGGTACTCAAAATATTTGAGTTTTCCCAAAAGCGGAGCTTGAAAACTATTTATCATCTTAACGTTCTACCTTCCATCAAAATCTTACTTAAAATTATATCACATCCTGGTAAACAAAAAAGGGGCTTTAAATTTGCTTTTATACAGCCCCTCTTACTCTAATTTGCTGAAAACACAGCTTTTTTGAGATTGCTTATTTCAACCTCATGCCTGCCCAAAATCTCATAAAACACTTCCACCTTTACTCTGTTTTCTTTAAGCTCTTTTAAATCTTTCTTCATTTCCTCCAGGTTACTTGAGAGCTGCCTTACAGCAAATTCAAGCACAACAAACCTTCCATCAACATACTTTCTCAGCTCTTCATGTTCACGCTTGTCCTGCTCAAAGTGAGACTGCTGGATTTCTGCCATAAGCTCAAGTTTTCTTTTGAGGTCTTCGAGCATAACAGAATTCTTGGTTGTCTCAACCTCAAGCCTGTCAACCCTCTTCTCAAGAGTGTCAAGTCTTTGTTCTACTGCATCAAGTCTTTGTTCTACCCTGTCAAGTCGTTCTTCTACTGCGTTAAGTCTTTCTTCCACTCTGTCAAGTCTCTGTTCTACCTTGTCAAGTCTCTGTTCTACTTCGTCAAGTCTTTTCTCTACTGCATCAAGCCTTTGTTCAACCATGTCAAGCCTTTCTTCTACTTTATCAAGCCTTTTCTCTACCCTGTCAAGCCTTTGCTTTACCTCTTCAAGACCGTCGTTTATTCTATCCACTTTCTCTAACATCAAAGTCATCATCTGTCTTAACTCTTCCATTTAATCTCATCTCCTCTATATTTTAAGAACATTATACATCAAAGATGCCAATATTTCAAAGTGTATATATTGTTATATATGCCATGTAATAACATATCATCTTAAGATAAGCATTGCATCCCCAAAACTAAAGAACCTATATCGCATGTCAACTGCAATCTTGTATGCATTCATGATTCTTTCATACCCACCAAATGCACAGACAAGCATCATCAAGGTGGTATCCGGAAGATGAAAGTTTGTCACAAGCCCGTCAAGTACCTTAAAGTTATACCCTGGATAGATGAAGATATCAGTCCAACCTTTTTTTGCTTTTACCCTTCCTGTTTCATCGCTACACGACTCTAAAACCCTGCACGATGTTGTTCCAACCGCAATGACTCTTTTTCCAACCTCTTTTGCTCTGTTTATTTTATCTGCAACATCCTGAGAAATCTCATAGTACTCCTCATGCATCTTGTGCTCCTCTACATTTTCAACCTTAACAGGCTTAAAAGTTCCAAGCCCAACGTGCAGTGTCACATACAAAATCTCAACACCTTTTTTTGATATTCTATCCAGAAGCTCTTCCGTAAAGTGAAGACCTGCAGTCGGTGCTGCAGCAGAACCAGGCACTTTGCTGTACACAGTCTGATACCTTGAAAGGTCGTCAAGCTCCTCTTTTATATATGGTGGAAGAGGAATCTTGCCCAGTCTTTCTAAAACCTCTTCGAACACCCCTTCGTAATAGAACCTCACAATCCTTGTGCCTTCATCCTGATTTACATGCAAAACCTCGGCTTTAAGTTCTCCATTGCCAAACACAAACTTTCTTCCTTTTCGCGCCTTTTTGCCCGGCCGTGTCATGACCTCCCATGTGTTTATATCAAGCCTTTTTACAAGCAAAAATTCTATAAAACTGCCTGTGTCCTCTCTTTGCCCAATCAAACGTGCAGGTATGACCTTTGAGTTATTTAGAACAAGACAGTCACCTTCGTTTAAGTATTCAACTATATCGCGGAAAATTCTGTGCTCAATTGTACCGTCTGGCAAAATAACCATAAGTCTTGAGCTGTCCCGGGGCTCAACAGGTTTTTGTGCAATCAGCTCTTCAGGAAGGTCATAGTGAAAGTCGCTGAGTTTCCATTTTCTCATCTTTTTTCAATCTCAACTCCTGTGTAATAGTGTTTGATAATCTGCTTATAATTATAACCACTTTCAGCAAGGCCTTTTGCACCCCACTGGCTCATTCCAACGCCGTGTCCCCAGCCCTTGCCATTGAATGTGTAAGTAGTAGGAATAAGTGGCACCTTGTCAATGCTGCCATCCGGATTTACAACATCTATATATTGCTGTGAATATGTCTGACCTTCAGTTTCAAAACTTCCAAAATTCTCAGACTGGTACACCTCATCATATGTCGAAAGATACACACTTTCAGCAGTTTGTGGCAAAAGCTTCTCAGTTTCTTCAAAATTTTGCGCCTGCCCAGCAACCACCGCTCTTTTTACACTCCCATCTTCGAACAAAATCTTCTGGCTGCTTATTCTTACCTTTTTCACCTTCCCATTGCTATCTACCACGGCTACATCTGCATCTGTTGCAATTGTATATGCCTGGCTGTAAAGGCCAAACAAAAGGCGTGTTGCTTCTTTTTGGCACTCATACTCGCCTTGCGTGCCCACAATTTTTAGCCTCAAAACCCTTCCCGCTTTTGTGTACTCAAGAGCTTGAATATCCAAAATATCGCCAATGTCTATGTTTCTTTTTTTGAGCATATTTTTTATTTCATCTTTGGTAAACTGAAATAACCACGACGACTTTGAATTTTTTGCTTCTTTAGAGTTGTCAACAGACCTCAAATACTCAACAGGGTACCTCCAGACATTTTCAGAATCCTCTGTGGGAATACCGCCTGTTGACGAAAAATACACAGCGTCAATCGGGTTGCCTTTGTATGTTATAATCTCACCTCTTGTTGAGTCAACAGCTGCAATTGCTTGCTTTTCACCATATGTGCCATCGACCGCACCACCATATACCTGACAGTGGTCTGTCGGGCACAGGTCAAACCCAATTGATTGGTGCTTGCCAAGGTTCCTCACAGCATACGTTCGGGCAATCACAGCAAATGCCTTTACAGCTTCCATTGGCCACAGCGGGTCAACCTCCATCCTGATAACGCCATACAGATACTCTTCAAGCTTTGTAACATTTATAACTGTCATATCACTACCTTTTATTCTTTTAAACTCAGCCCTTCCCCTGAACCATCTGTCACCTATCTTTATTCTCTCAACCCCATTTTGCTTTTGCGGAATTAACATCAAAAACCTTGTATTCTGCCCGTCAAATCCAAAAATAACTTTGCCACTCTCATCTTTTACAAGCACCATCATCTCCGAAGAATAAATGGTTGCACCAGAAAGTTTTGCCGCCAGCTTTTTTGCATCATTTATATTGTCAAAGCAGCCAATTAATATGCTATATCCACCATTTACAAAGCCAACAAAAGCACCTTTGAAGGAAGAAAAACTTTTCAAGCTATTCTCTGCTGTTTTGTATGAAATATACCTCCCAACTGCCACATGATAATTTGGTCCTTCTTGACCATTCTTTTTGTATACATCCTTTGAAACTGTAAGACTATTTTTTTGTGTATCAGCAATTGTAATAAAGTTTTTGTCATCAGAAATAGCCAAAAAAAGGCTTCCTTTCGCCTCAATTTTTGCAGAATCCACCGGGCTTGATTTTTTGTAACCATCAGCATAAAACACACCTATTCTTATCCACTCCGGAATTTGAGTTTGTGAAAATGTGGGTAATATATTAATTGAAGAAAAAACTATAAAAAAGATAGCTGTTAACACCCCGCACAAAAGTTTTTTAGCCATTTTTGTCTCTCCTTTTTGTTTTAGCAATTATGCGCCTTTTATTAATTTTATTTTAACAAAATCCCTCTTGTGAGTCTATTGTAAAAGGAATATAATTTAATCTATGAATTTTGAAAGGTAATATCAAGTAGGGGTGCAGAAAAATTGTATATAATAGTTGTGGGGTGTGGAAAAGTAGGTTCAACACTTGCAAAGTCTCTTTCTGATGAAGGACACGACGTTGTGGTGATAGATTCTGACGCTAAAAACTTTGAAAGACTTGGTCCTGACTTTAACGGCATGAAAATCCAGGGGGTTGTGATTGATGAAGATGTTTTAAAACAGGCAGGAATAGAAAAAGCTGACGCACTGGCAGCAGTAACTCCTGACGACAGTACAAACATAATGGCTGCTCAGATTGCTGAAGAGATTTACAACGTGCCAAAGGTGATAGCAAGGATTTATGACCCTCTGAGAGAAGATATTTTCCACTCTCTTGGGCTTGAAACAATCTGTCCTACAACCTTGGCTGTTGAGTATATAAAATCAATCCTTCTTTCGCGCGAGATAAGGCACAAGCACAGGTTCGGCAAGGACGATGTGTTTTTCAAGTACATCACTCCAAAGAGAGATGATATTGGAAAAGGTCTGGACAAAATAATTCTCCCTGAAAACTGTTATCTTTTTGGGATAATCCGAAACGAACACTTTTATTTCAAGAATAAAAACATAAGACTTCAGGAAAATGATATCATGGTAGTTGCTGAAAAGAAGGTGAATCAATGAGAGTTGCTATTGTTGGCGGTGGAAAGGTTGGGTATTTTTTGACAAAACTTTTGGCAGAAAGAGGAAGGTATCACATAACTGTGATTGAGCAGCAACCGGAGCTTTGCAGGAAAGTTGCCGAAGAGTTTTCGAATGTGACTGTGATAGAAGGTGATGGTACTTCTTTGGACACCCTCTCTGATGCAAAAGTTCACAAGTGTGACTTTTTTATTGCCGTAACCGGAAAGGATGAGGACAACCTCATATCATGTCAGCTTGCAAAGAAGGTATTTGAGGTAAAAAGAACTATAGCAAGGGCGAACAACCCCAAAAACATAAACGTGATGAAAAGACTGGGTGTTGACAATGTGATATCTTCAACAGATATCATTGCAAAGATAATCGAACATGAGGTGGAGATAGAACCTCTTTCTGTCCTTGCCACGTTAAAAAATGGTGAGATAATAGTTTTCCAGGCAGTTGTTCAGCAAAATTCACCTGCTGCTAACAAAAAGATTGCAGAAGTTCCGTTCCCAAAAGAAAGTATAATAGGTGCTATCATGAGAGAAAACGAAACATTTGTACCATCTGGGGATAGTGTTATTCTGCCAGGTGATACACTGCTTGTAATTGTCAGTGAACAGGCAAAAAGAGAGTTCAAGCGTTTAATTAGCTCAAAATAATGTAGAAGGTGATTGATTGGGATGCTTAAGAAAAAGGAAAAAAATCTTAAAACCACATTTATTGGTGTGCTGGTAGAGATTGGCCTTGCGCTGGGGTTCATCGCTGCTGGTGCCATTGTCACTTTAATCCCTTATCTTTTTGCTCATAAATAAAAAAGTGCTGAAGAAGAGGGCTGAAGAGTAATGTACAACAAACATAAGTTTAAAGATGGTCATATAGAGCTTCGACATGTCCTTTACATGACTGGGAAAACTTTAAGTGCAATAGGGATAGTAGAAATAGTAGCTGCCATAACCTCTCTTTTGTACCGAGAGTGGAACATGTTATTTAATCTTATGATTGGCATTGGACTTTTTTTTCTCGTAAGTTTTATATTTATCTTTATCGGAAGGGATACAAAAGAAGAGAAGTTTTCATGGGGCGCTGGAATGAGCATGGTGGCTTTAACCTGGGCGCTTGGCGCACTAATTTCAGCTGTGCCACCATACCTTTCGGGACATTTTAAATCATACTTGGACGCATTTTTTGAAGTTATGAGCGGATATACAACAACAGGTCTTGTTCTGATTCAAGACTTGGACCATGCACCAATGGGACTTAACATGTGGCGACATTTAATCACCTACATCGGCGGTCAGGGTATGGTGCTTATGACCTTGAGCTTTCTTGCCTCGGGTATGCGCGGGCTTTTAAAGGTTTACATGGGCGAGGCAAGAGATGAGCAGATATTTCCAAACGTTATGCACACAGCAAGGATAATCTGGTCTGTGAGCCTTTTATACCTTGTTTTAGGAACCTTGGCTTTGACAATAAATGGAGTTTTAATAGGTCTTCCTTTGGACATGGCATTTTTCAGGGGGCTGTGGATGTTTCTTGGTGGCTGGGACACAGCAGGGTTTGCTCCGCAGTCTCAAAACGCAATGTATTTTCACAGTCTATCATATGAGATTATATCTATGACCATTATGATTTTAGGAACAATAAACTTTGCACTCCATTATTTCATTCTCACAGGCAATTATAAAGAAGGTATCAGAAATGCTGAGATAAAAAGCCTTTTTACAACAATAACCATTTTGAGTTTTCTTGGAGCTGTTGCTTTAAAAGGCATTTATTCAGATGGCGCAGTTTCATTTAGAAAAACCTTTTATCATTTTGTTTCTGCCCACACAGGTACAGGCTTTGCTACTCTTTATTCACAGCAATTTTTCTATGAATGGTCAGACGCAGCGATAATCCTTTTGGTTATTGCAATGCTGGCTGGTGGGTCTGTGTGCTCAACAGCAGGTGGTATAAAAGCACTCAGAATTGCAATCCTTGCAAATGCTCTTGTAAACGATATAAAAAAGATGATAAAACCAGATTCAGCAGTTGTTGTTGAAAAGTTTCATCACTTAAAAGAGGTAACACTGCAGGACAAACACGTTCGAAATGCTTCTATTATAATACTTTTGTATATTGCAACATTTGCTTTTGGAACACTGGCAGGCACATTTTTTGGATATCCTTTGAAAGCTGCGATGTTTGAATCTGCCTCAGCACTTGGCAACGTTGGACTTTCAATCGGAATTACTCAGCCTTCCATGCCAGATGCTCTTAAAATCATCTACATCTTTATGATGTGGGTGGGAAGGCTTGAGTTCATGTCTGTAATAGCGCTTTTTGCATTCTTATTTAAAGAAGCAAAGGAAGGATAAGCAAAGATGCTGTTTAGAAAAATTTGTATTTTGACAATCTTGGTTTTGGTATATTTAAAAGTTTTTGTACAGCCTGCACTTGCAAATCCTGTTGACAGCAAAACTTTACTTAACAATAGTTTTAAATATGACGGCAAAACCGTAGAGTTTCAGGGCGAAGCAATCGGTGAGATAATGAAAAGAGGAAAGTATGCGTGGGTAAACATTCATGACGGCCAGAACGCAATTGGCGTGTTTATGAAATATGAAGATGCAAAAAAGATAAAGTATCTGGGCAGGCATCTTGTAAAGGGCGATACCGTTTTGGTAAAAGGAATATTTAACAGAAGTTGCAAAGTTCATGGTGGCGATACCGATATACACGCTCTGGAAGTGCAAATTGTAAAAAGAGGATATAAGGTGCAAGAGAGTGTTGACAGGACAAAGGCAATTTTTGCAATACTGATATTTTCGGTGGGAAGTTTTTTGATGTGGCTTGTGTTTAAAAACAAATGGTAAAAGGGCAGGGTGACTCTTAAGTATAGTATTTTTTATATCACCCAGCCCTTTTTCTAACCTTTTCTGTCAAGGTTTTAGGAAGCAGATACAAAAGCATTCCGATAGAATCAACCCCAACATCCACCGGGCTTGGACCTCTTCCTGCAACAAATATCTGGTGAATCTCATCTGTCACAGCATAAAGAAAAGAAAATATAAAACTCTTTGCAGCAGATTTTCTATAGTCATTTCCTCCTGCAAGAAAAGCTCTGTAAAATAGCATGCAAAGCACAAAATATTCTGTGACGTGCGCAAGTTTTCTTACAAAAAATTCAAAATTTTTTCTGTTAGCGTTTGTAATGATATCTTTTCCTGCAAAAAATTCAACTATCCTTTCACACAAAACTGCCACCGAAAAACTCTTTTGATGAGAGATTATTCCTTCCTGGGAAGAAAAATAAAAGATTACTGCCATCCACAAAAATACAAGCGCCCAGTTCAGATAAAATTTGAATTTGTTCACTTCTTATGAGTCCTTTCCAAATGGCAATTAACCTTAAAGAATATACCATAAATTATACCTTTAAAACTACTCAATGTAAATTAGCTTTGGGAATGCTTTTTCTTAAATCATATCTACATATTTTTCAAGACCTTTAACTAATCTCTCCAGCAAACTGCTTTTTAAATAAGGTTGCATACCTTCCTTCTTTCCTAAGCAAATCTTCATGATTACCGCTTTCAACTATCATACCATTTTCCACAACATATATCATATCAGCATTTTGGATTGTGGATAGTCTATGAGCAATAATAAGTGTGGTCTTACCTTGCATGAGATTATTCAAAGCCTCAACAACGGCCTCTTCTGACTCAGAATCCAAAAAAGATGTTGCTTCATCTAAAAGAAGTATAGGTGAATCTTTCAAAATAGCCCTGGCAATTGCAATCCTCTGGCGCTGACCACCAGAAAGCAAAATACCTCTTTCCCCTATTTTCGTATCATATCCATCAGGCAAGTTCATAATAAACTCATGCGCATTCGCCTTTTTGGCAGCCTCAATGACATCTTCTTTACTGGCAGTCAAGCAGCCATATCTAATATTTTCAAATACACTCCCATCGAAAAGATAAATATCCTGTGAAACATATGAAATAAGGCTTCTTAATACATCTTTTGAATATTCTTCTATCGGTCTTTCGAATACATAAATCTCCCCTTTTGGGCATTCATAAAATCCCAAAAGTAGTTTGAATATAGTACTTTTTCCACCTCCACTTTCACCCACAAAAGCTACTTTTGAATTTTTCATCACTTTAAAAGAGATACCTTTCAAAACATCTTGATCTTTTTGATATGAAAAATAAACATCTCTGAACTCTATGCATATATCTGAGCTCTTTTCAATTAAATCCTGATGCTTGAAATTGCCTGCACTGTTACTTTCCAGCACCAATTTCACTTGTCCAAGTTCACTGTTTGGCAAGTCTAAAATCTCAAATACTCTCTGCGCACCTGCCAACGACCCCTGCAAACTTGTCAGAAACTGTCCAACAGCACCAAATAGCCAAATAAGCCCACCTGTCATCTGTATACTTGCCATTAAACTCCCAAATGTGAGCTTGTTATTAATTATCAAAAAACCACCCAAAACAATTTGACCAAGGAATATCAAATACCCAACAGAATAATTAAATGATGCCAGTACGGAATTGTAATGAACCCTTTTCAGTGAAAGTTTATACAAAGCCATGTTAACATCAACAAACTTTTCAAATATTACTTTCCCAATGTTAAAGCTTCTGATAACAAATGCCCCTGCGATAATATCTGAAAATCGCGATGTTACATCAGAAAGTTTTTCCTGAATTTTATCGCTTATCTTTCTTAATGGCTTTATAAAAGCTGAATTGAATATAAAATTGAGAAAGCCTGTTATAAGAGCATACAAAAACAGTACTTTATTAATGGACAATAGCACAACAGTACTGCCAGCAGCACTAATCAAAGCCATAACCAGAACCATAACCTGCCACGAATATGCCCCCTCTGCAACTGATACATCATTGTTAAGTCTTGATATGAAATCACCACTGTGCCTTTTTTCAAAATATGGCATCGGAAGACTCAATATCTTTTTGAACAAATTTTCTCTTATTATGACAGTGGTTTTTCTTATAGAATACTGATAAATGTATCCAAATATAGGTAGTATGACTATGAGAAGCCCAAAATTCTTTGCAACAAAAACTATGCCCTCAACAAAAGATTTTGTATTTCTTACCAGTATTGAATCTGTTACTTTTTTAACTCCAATTGCAGCAATGTAATTGAATATAAATGTCTGAGATGCAATTACAAGCATTGATATTGTATATGATAAACCTAAAAAAACATTTCCACCATTTCTCCACATGAAAGAAAAAAGTCTAAAAAGTCTTGTTTTAAAGACATTTTTCATAATATAACAATCACTCCTTACGCAAGATTAGGCACACTGGTTTTGAAACTGCATCGAATAAAGCTGATAATACTTACCTTTCAGATTGAATAACTCATCATGTGTTCCTTCCTCAACAATTTTCCCATCATCTATAACAACTATCCTATCTACATCTTTTATTGTTGAAAATCTGTGTGCAATAATAATGGCTGTTTTTCCTTTGAGGGTCTCATTTAGCGTATTCTGTATAAACTGTTCCGACTCTATGTCAAGTGCCGATGTTGCTTCATCAAATATTAAAATTTTTGAATTTTTTAAAATTGCTCTTGCAATTGTTATTCTCTGCTTCTGCCCACCTGATAGGTTTACAGCCTTCTCACCAACTCTGCTTTCAAAGCTTTCTGGTAGACTCAAAATATAATCATAGATGTATGCTTTTTTAGACGCTTCTTCAATCTCATTAAAGTTGGCACTGTATTTTCCATACTTTATATTCTCAAAAATGCTCTCCGGAAACAGGTACACATCTTGATTAACAACAGAAATTTTTTCTCTTAAAGAATTTGTATCCCAATCAAATATTGAAATACCAAAAACTTTCAAATTACCTTTTTGCGGTTTATAAAATCCCAGAATAAGCTTTATCAAGGTACTTTTGCCGCTACCACTGCTGCCAACAATGGCAATCTTCTCACCTTTTTTCACCTTGAGATTAATTCCTTTTAAAATAGCTTCTTTACCCTCATCATACCAAAACCAAACATCTTCAAACTCTATGGCATATTCACAATCTTTTATCTCATCCTTTACAGTGCCACTTGGCTCAGATGACAACCCAAGTATCTCACTTACCCTTTTAGATGCCGCTTTTGCTTTTCTATAAGAATTTATAATATTCGGCAAGATATTCATTGGCGCTAAAAAGATGTTCATTAATTCAACAAATGCCATGAGTCCTCCAAAAGTAAGCTCTCCATTTATAACCATAATCCCTCCTGTAAAAATCACCATTAAATTAGGTCCTATCTGTATCAAGGCTTTTACTGGCTCAAGTAGCACTTCAACCTTAGCCGACTTTAAACCCGCTAAAAAGCTCTTGTCAAGACTTTGTTTAAACTTTTCGAAAAAATGCTTTTCCAGCAAAAAAGCTTTGACAATTGCAATTCCTGATATTATCTCCTGTGAAATCGCGTTCACTTCACCATATAAATCTTGCTGTCTCTTGGTATATTTTTCAACAGGTTTGCTTATAAAAAGGGCTGCTACTACAGTTACTGGAATGATAGCAAAACAGATGAGAGTCATCTTCCAGTTAAGTGTAAATGCATAAATTGTTCCTATTATAAATACAACTGGATGATAAAAAAGGTCGTTCAAAGAAACAGATATAAAATTTTGAATTAGTGAAAGGTCACTTGTTAAGCGTGATAAAAAGTCGCCTGTTGCATTTTTCTCTATATAGCTTATTGGTGAAAATGTGAGTTTTTTCCCTATCTCAATTCTAAGGTCCGCAAGGCTTTTTTCGGAAAACTTACCAAAGAAAAATGCTTTGATATACTCAAGAGGAATCTTTGTACCGACCACTACCAAAACTACAAAAAAGATTTTAATAAACAATTCCTTGCTTTTTAAAACTGCAGCATCAGCAAGTTCTTTTTCATATTTTATCAAAAGCACATTTATAAAAGATACTGCAATTGATAAAATGGCGGTCAAAAATAAAAGATGGAAATTTTTCTTCACTATATTAAACACACTTGAAAAATCTTTAAACTTTCCTTTCATAATAAAAAAACCTCCACAAAAAGATTAAATCTGTACGGTTACCCTTGTGCCATCCCTGCTCTGAACTTCTACCAGTTTTAGCCCTTTGTATCTTTTCAATTGGTAAAAAGCTCTTGCTAATAACTTAAAGTCGACTTCTTTAAGGTCCGGACTCTCATTAATTTCTTTGGACATATGTTTGATTGCAATTCTTGGCCCAAATCTCAAAATAAAAGCAAGAAGAGAAATAGGAAATACAATTTTTACCTTCTTTCCATTGCTTGGACAAACCTCTATCTTCATCTTATCACCTCTTTGATTTTTAAAAACTATTCAATGACTATATAAACCCTTGAGTCTTGTGATTCAATGTTTACAATCTCGCCATCCAAGTCATTTTCAATTGCATAGAGAATTAAATTGATATCAATACCCTCAGGTACTCCGATACTACCAACAGATAAATTTTCAGTACCCTGAGATGTGGTGTTTTCATTTTTAGCATATTGATTTATCATCTTTTGAATGTATCCCGGACCCACAGCCTTTATCATGTTTTTAACAAAATCAAGTGGAATATTAACTCTTACAACATCCTTGTCAGGTGAATCAACTGAAATTTTGAGAATTTTGCTTTTTTTAGCAACAGAGCGTTCATTAGCTCTATTTTGTAAAATACTTATCATGTCCAGTGCCTTTTCAGAAGAAAGTTTACCCTCTTCCACCATTTTCAATATTCTCAACATTTCCTCTTTCATTTTTTAATTCTCCTCTCTTAAAATCTTTATAGCCTCATCAGGGGTTATTTCTCCTCTTTCTAACATCTCCAAAACATCCAGTGTATTGTGTGTTTTTGACTCATTTTCTTTTAGCCCCAGTGTCAAAAGAATACTCTCAAGTCTTGACCTTATTGTAGGATAAGAAATACCAAGTTCTCTTTCCATCTCTTTGAAGTTTCCTCTACTTTTTAAGAATACCTCAACAAAGTACAGCTGATCCTCTGATAACCTTAGGAATTTATTGAATTCAAAGTGATTTTCTATTGCTGTGCCACAAGTTGAGCACTGTAGTTTTACAATGTGCAAGTCCGAATTGCACACAGGACATTGATTTATAAGCTTTACTTTCATTCATATTCTCACCTTTTCTCGTTTTTTAATTAATATTTTATTCTAAACTTTAAAATATTGCAATACATATTTTAATAATTTTAAAGTTAACGCGATCATTTTATCAACATTATTAAAACAACACTTCAATAATATTAATTCAAAAAATAAAAAAGAGCCATCCTCAATAAAGTATGGATAGCCCTTTCTGTAAGGTCTAAAATCTTTGCAAAAGCTCTAAAAGTTTTCTGTCAAGCTTATGCCCATAAAAATCTTCATACTCCACATCTTCTCTCCCTGAATCGAT
The DNA here is from genome assembly GCF_026914305.1 of Caldicellulosiruptor acetigenus. NCBI lineage: Bacteria > Bacillati > Bacillota > Caldicellulosiruptorales > Caldicellulosiruptoraceae > Caldicellulosiruptor > Caldicellulosiruptor acetigenus. Next base: position 2,458,765 of record NZ_CP113866.1, read on the forward strand.
TATTCCAAACGGTCCTCTCAAATTCCAAAGCGCAATGCCAATACCAAACTCTTTTAGGATATCCAGCACATCAGAAAACCACCTTATAACTACATCATGAGGTGTATACTTATACGCTCCACCTTCTCCGCAGATAACTCCAACCCCAAGTGAAATAAGCTTTGCCCACTTTTCGTAATGTTTTTTTAAATATTCCTTGTCAACAATCTCGCCATTTTCACGCACAAGTGGCCATGAAGGTTTTGTAAAATTTCTGCTGCCTTCAACCCATTCTGCTCCCCAGTGGCTTACTTCAAACGGGATATATGCTCTGCAGCTTTGCGCAACACCAAGATTTGCAAGCTCCACAACCGGTTCATTCCCATAATCAACACCGTCTACAATGATAAGTCTTTCTTTGTCAATCTCTCTTATCTTTTGAGTTGTATATGTCATCACACGTATAAAATCCTCTTTTGTCATTTCTTCTTCAGAAAATTGTCTCGGCTCATTTATAAGATTAAAACTGAGCATTTTTGATGATATACCTTTGTACCGTTTTGCAAATGTCTGCCAGTAAGATACAAAAAGCTCAAGAGGCTCTTCATCTTTCCAGAGATTGTATCCCTGTTTTGTCTTTTCATTTACACAGTAGCCCGGTGCACCGTGGATGTTGAGACATATATGGATTTCGTACTTTTCTCCCCACTCAATTACCCTGTCAATCATCTGCAAAATCTCTTCTTTGATATCTGAGCTGCCCTCAACAAACCAGTTCCTGTAGTTCATGGGAATTCGCGCAAAATTAAAACCCCATTCGCCCATCCATTTAAAATCATCTTCAAAAAAGCCTAAGATTCTGCCAGGGACAAAAAGTCCCAGAAGGTTAAAACCTTTGTACCTCGGTAGCTTGTTCAATTTTTTCAATCCCCCTTGATGAAAAATAAAAAAGGAAAGGGTAAAATCCCAAAACTCCCTTTCCTTTTTATTTTAAATATTTTCACACATGAACTTCCTCTAATTTCTTCACTCTATCTATCAAATCTTTTACCTCAGCAAGTTTTTCCAATATGAGCATTACAGAAGAAACCGCATCATAGTAGAAAAAGTAGTCAATACCCTCATCTAAAACTACTTTCATATAATCTCTTATTTCATTCCCAGTGTATTTTACAGGCACATCCAGAATTCTCTCCACATCGCTTATAAATGCTTTGAAAAACTCTGGCAAAATCAAGCATTTATTTTTGAACTTTTTCATCTCAAGCCATGCAAGTAGCATCTTGAGCTTTTCGCCGTAGAGTGTGCAGTCTCCCAGCATCATGATAAAGTGTTCTCCCTGCCTGTCAATCAGAAATCCTGCATCATATTCGCTCTGCACACACATGTTTTTAAGATTCTCTATACACTGTTTTGAACCACCACTAATCAAAGTAGTCTTTAAACCATATCGCTCAGAAATCTTGTCAAAAAGCGAAATTATAGATTTGTCTTCCGAAACTATGCAAACTTTTAGCCCTTTGAACTTGGAACTTTCGAACGTTTCCTCAAGCCTTGAAAAGTACATCTCAAGCGGTGATGAGACAAGTTCATTTACAAAATTAATGTTTGAAGAGGTTCTGAAATCGCATGTGACAAACAGGTTTTCAATCTTTCTTTCAAGCGATTTGTCAATGTTAATGCCGTTTTGGTCAAATATTTCAATCCTTATGCTATTTCCTCTTGAGCGCACATAAATGCCTGCATCGTAATAGTCCTTGACAATGTATCTGAAGATTGGAAGTATTATTCCTCTTGTCCTGTAAAGCCTAGCACCTGTTACTTGGCAGCCTGTCTCAATAGCTTTTCGAATAACACTGCTCTTTTCTGTATAGTCGTCGCCAATTAAAATCCTTGCGTTTTTGTCAAAGACAGAACCGATGGAATTCCCAAGTTTTATAGCAAACTGGGGTGTTATCTCCTGGTTAAAATCACCTGTAATTCCACGAACCCAAAACACGCTCTTTATAACCTCTGTTCCCCAGTAGATGTTTTCGTCTATCACTGTGCCAGACTCAATTGTTTTTTCTGGCCAGATTTTAGCCTCTGCCTTGACCTCAACAAAATCTTTCAAAAGGTTGTTTTCCCCAACCACTGCCCTTTCAGACACTCTTACATAGTCTTTTAAAATGGATTTGCTGCAGATGATACAGCTTTTCAGCTCACAGTTTTTACCTATGAAACTGCCGCTCCAAAGTATAGCCCTCTCAAGCTTGCTTCCCTTTGCAATCTTTACACCATCACCAATCACACAAAACTCGCCTATTTCAACATCGTCTTCTATTTCACAATCGCTTCCAATAAACACACTCTGGCTTATCTTTGCGTTTGGTGAAATGTTAGATTCCCTAGATATTATAGGACTTTTCAAATCAAGGTCAAGTATTCCACCCAACCTGAACACATCCCTGTGAGCTTTGATGTAGCTCCCTACATCACCAATGTCACACCAGTACCCATCCATTTTAAAGCCGAACATGGGTACTTTTTCTTTTAAAAGTTTTGGGAACAAATCCTTGCTAAAATCATAAGGGTTGCCATCTTCAATATAGTCAAGTATCTCTGGCTCAATTATATATATCCCTGTGTTTGCAAGGTTTGAAAAGACCTCGCTCCACGAAGGTTTTTCAAAAAACCTTTGAATCCTTCCTTCCTCGTCTGTAAGAACAATACCATACTCTATAGGTATTTCAACCTCTTTTAACACAATTGTGACCTTGCTGCCCTTTTGCTTATGAAACTCTATAGCTTTTGTAAGGTCTGCATTTGTAATTCCATCCCCGCTCAAAACAACAAAAGTCTCATCCAAAAACCCTTTTGCGTTCTTGACAGAACCTGCTGTGCCAAGAGGCCTGTCCTCAACAAAGTGCTGGATACGAACACCCCACTTTTGCCCATCCTCAAAATAGTTGATTATCTTGTCAGGATGATACTGAAGAGTTGTTGCAATCTCAAAAATGTCATGGGTTTTGAGAAGCTTTACCGCATACTCCATAACAGGTCTTCCGAAAAAAGGTATCATCGGCTTTGGAAGTGACACAGTCAAGGGCCTGAGCCTTGTCCCAGACCCGCCTGCCATTATAACGCCTTTCATAACTTTTTGAGACCTCCTCCTTTTACTTTAAAATTCTCCTCTAAAGTGCTGAAAACCACTCCATTCCTTTTGCCTCTGTGACAATCATTTCGTATACACTCTTTAGTCTTTTTACAATTTTGTCCCATGAATAAATCTCTTTTGCATCACTTTGTGCCTGTCTTGAGAGTCTTTGACGAAGAAGGTCATCTTTTAAGAGAAGTAAAATCATGTCGGCAAGTGAGTTTGGATTTGCGCAGTAAAAAGTAAGGCCATTGTGAAGGTGCTTTACAATCTCAGAAAACCCGCCAATGTCAGACACAACTGTGCTACATCCTGATGCCATCGCCTCTAAAGCAACTATCCCAAAAGGCTCGTAAAGGCTTGGGAACACAGTAATGTCAGCAATTTTAAAAAGTTTTTTTCTCTCTTCATCACTGACAAATCCTGTAAACAGCACTTTATGTGAAAGTCCTAAGAAGTGGGCTTTAGAGTAAAGCTCACCTGTCATCGGACCATTGCCTGCAATTATGAGCTTTACATCAGGAAAATTGTCAAGTACTTTTCTGAAGGCTTCAATCAATATGTGAATTCCCTTTTCGTATACATGTCTTCCAATGAAAAAGATTATCTTTTCACTGTCCAAAGCATACCTTCTTCTAAAATCCCAATCAAATGGCGTTGTCGCAAACTCTTCAAAGTCTATTCCGTTGGGAATGACAATACACTTGTCAGGTGTTAAACTAAATATCCTTTCACACTCATTTTTCATAAATTCAGAGTTGACAATTACCTTCCACGCCTCAAATGTGAGCCACCACTCAACATTGTGAATAAACCCTTGCATATCTGTGTGTATCCCGCCGTTTCGTCCGTGCTCTGTTGCGTGAATTGTCGCAACCAAAGGAATGCGAAGAGCATGTTTTACCATCCGCGCAGCAAAAGCTACAAGCCAGTCATGCGCATGGATTATGTCAAACTTACCTTCCTTTTGTGCAATATATATAGCTTTTTCAGCAAGTGCCATGTTCATAATCATGACCCAGTCAATAAAGTTTAAAGAGTTCAAAGGATAGACTGGACATCTTAAAATCTTGAGATTTCCATAGTCTTCTGTTCTTTCATAGTCTTCTGAAAGTGTGACAATATACACCTTATCGTCTTTGGAGAGCTTTTGTGAGATGCTTCTTACCACCCTTGAGATGCCACCAACAATCCTTGGCGGATATTCCCATGTAAGCTGCAGTATTCGCAACCATTCATCTCCTTTCTGACAGTTTGGCTTTTCGGGTTTATATAATTTATACCACTTTGTGCAAAGTTATAACAAAAATTTTGAGATTTGAATTAAAAAATTTGTCTAAATATTATACTTTCCAAGTTGAGATGAAAATATAGAGTAGAAGAATGCAGTGAGAAAAAGACAAAATAAAAAAGACCAGCTCTTGCTGAAAAATTTGCTTTCAGGCTGGTCTTTGTTTTAATTTAATTTAATTTCATTTTTTTCATTTAAGTACAGTACATACATTGCATGAGACCATGCCAAAGGGACAACCCATGCAGGCTTGCCAGTAAGCCTGTCAACCTGTTCTGGAAAAAGTCCGTTAGATAAACTGTGCGCCTTTGCCCATTCAAAGAGTTTTTCTGCCTTGTCAACTTGCCCCGTTTTTTTATAGTATATTGCAAGCCAGAGCGTTGTCAGTATCCATGGATTCCCACCAATGTATCTGTCATCAGAGTATCTCTTATAGCCGCCGACAATGGTATTTTGACACTCCCTTTCAATAGCCAAGACGGTAGCTTTGAAAGCCTTATCGCTGCTATCTATCATTTCAAACGGATAGTACACACCAAGCATTGAAATGTCAGCAACCTCATCTTGTTTTTTGAAATAATAGGTTATCTCATATTTTTCGTCCTTTTCTACATACCTGTTCTCTTCAGGAAGTTTTAAAAATTCCTCTCTTGGAATTCTGACATCTGTAGACCTTACATATCGTGAAAGTTTATGACTGTAAAATGCTGTAGTTATTTGATTTTTTATCGCTTTTAATTTTCTTTCAATTTCACTTTCAAGTTCAGGGAAATATTTTTTAGCTTTTCCCAGCGCTGCATATATGCTTGCGTTAGAATAAAGATGAATTCCTTCTCTTTCTTCCCAAAGGTCAAAGCTTCTAAAGACAACTCCCTTTTCGCTATCAACTGTAGCTATCAAAAACAGCAGTGCTTTTTTGAGCTGTTCTTTATGCAAATCAATCAAATGCAAGGAATTTTGTCTTTCGCAGTGGCTCAAAAATCCCCAAACAACAGAAGCTGTCTCATCAATCTGAACTCCCCAACTTGGTGCCAAAGTACCGTCTGTATAGTACCTCTGGTCCCAAAAACCTTCTTTTTCCTGACAAGAAAATTTAAATTCAAAAAACTTTTCAACCTCCCTTGAGAGCCCAAGCGCATCCATTGCAGCTGTTATAAACGCAGCGTCTCTTCCCCAAACAAAACCATAACCACCACAGTGGAAAAACTTCTCGTCAACCTCAGATGCAGCTAAAATTCCACCTGTTTTGGAATTTTGCAGAGTATAAAATATATAGGCACTTCTTTTCTGAAGTTCTATGTCTTTGGGGTCTTCTGTACAAACGAGCTTCACTTTTGAAAATTTCTTTTCCCAAAAGGTTTTGTTTTGACTGTAAACATCGTCATACCCCTTTTGCTTTAAATAAGAGAGCTTTCGATAGACCTCATCTTTTGAGTTCCCAAAAGCAAGAAAACACACAACTCTTCCCGCATTTTTGAGCTTTACAGCAATCTGAGGGTTTGTTGCCTCAAGCCAGCCTTCCAGTTGATTATCGTTTGCATCATCAATTCCGTTTTTAACTGTAAAGCTTTTTATCTTATTCTCAAAAGCAAGACCTATATATGTCCCTTTAAAATATGCATAGACTATTTCATTTTCCTTATCAACCTTTGCAGCATTAAAAAGGCTTGAGGAATTTATCATGGGTTCTAAAAAGACATAAAAGTCTTTAAAATTGACTTCCCAACTTCTAACCAGGCTATCTGTTTCGCAGTCAACAAAGTCAAGTTGAAAAATTGTTTTGTCTGCGACTTTATACTCAAAAAAATATGCAAAGTCGTCCACAAACCCGCTTTTTATCTTAAAACTTTCATCCTCGAAAAATACAAGCCCATCCAAAAAAACCGCTGCCAAAAAGAGTTTTATTTGCTGATAATAATCCACTGCAGGCCAATAAAACCTTTGCAATATGCCATTTGAATCAAGCTGCCCTAAGACCTTTGTATTCCCAATTATAGCTTCTACTACGTGCGGCTTTCTCAATATGATCCCTCTTTCTTATATTTAAATTTTTGCGCAAACATTTGCAGTAATCATATTATATCAAATATCTGACTTGTTGTGCATTCAGCAATTTTACTAATTTTATTTTTGCCTTTTTTCTGTTTTCAAAAACAAAACCCTCTCTGGCATTGAATTATTCTCATCACACAAATTTTGAAACTTGCCACATGCCAGAGAGGGTTACAAGAGTATTCTGTGTAGAAGTATTCAGTTTACCTTATCACCATCTCAATCAAATCACAAACCTTGATAACTTGAGCGCCGTTTAAGCGGATTTTGTATTCTTTTTCAGGTCTTGCAAAGATGAAGTTGTCTTCTACATCCTTATCAGCTTCAATTATAAGGCAAATTGCAGGAGTTTTGGGTTTTATTATAATATAGTCATCTTTTATTCTGTACTCAAACTGGCAGGGTTTTAGCTCAAGGTTTATTGGCTTTTCAAATACAAAGTAGTTTTCATATTCTATTTGGTCAACAAAAAGGCTTACAAAAACTATGCTCTCTAAAAGCCCTCTGTCCACCTTATCCCCAATTACAGCTGTCTCAACATGTTTGGGTATATACAACCACTCGCCCTTTAAAATATTCATGTTTTCTACTTTTTCAGAAAATGCCTCAAACACACCATTTTCAGGAATTTCCACAGTAAGGTTTTTCTCGTATAGCTTTTGCCCGTCAAAGTTCCAGATTGTAATATTGAGCTGACCTTGTTTTGGCTTTAACTCATCACTCACAACATATACTTTTAGCTTCCCATCCTCATACTCAACTACTGGTAAAAACTTTGCAAATATCCTTTTTGACTCATAGTAAAGTGCTTTTCTTCTTTTCAAATAGTCAATTGATGACCATGAGATGACAGGCCAGCAGTCATTAAGCTGCCAGTAAAGTGCCCCTGCTGTTCTGAATTTATTCTTCCTGTAATGCTCAACCGCAAGCTTTATAGCCTCTTTTTGAACAAACTGCGAAAGGTATATAAAAGAGTCAAAGTCTTTTGGAAGACCAATTGAACCTGCCATGTACCTTATAAGTCTCTCTAAACCCTCTTCCTGCTTTTCGTGCATTCTCAATGTCTTTGAAAAGATTGTCTGGTCTTTAAGAGGTATATATCTTTTCATTGTGTCAAGGTGTGCAGCTGCCTGAAAACCAAACTCAGAGACAAACCTTGCGTTGTCGTGCTTATAATAGATGTAGTCTTTCCAGCCAGCCCAGATATCCCATGTATGTTTGTCGCCAGCTTTTTCGCTGTTTGGATGCTCACCGCCATACGGGCTTGAGATATGATATGGTCTTGTTGGGTCAAGTTTTGCCAGAATTTCAGGAAGCACCTTTTTGTATATCCTGTTGCCCAAAAACTCTGGCTCGCCGATGTGCCACCAGTCTCTAAATCCCCAGTTGTTTTCGTTATTTCCGCACCACAGCACAATGCATGGATGGTTTCTGAGCCTCTTTATCTGGTACTCTGCCTCTTTTTTGAAATTTTCAACGAAAAAGTCAAACTCATCAGGATAAATTGCACATGCAAACATGAAATCCTGCCACACCATTATACCGTTTTTGTCACACTCATCGTAAAACCAGTCATACTCATAAATTCCGCCGCCCCAAACCCTTAACATATTCATGTTCGCATCTTTTGCCATTTTAATTAATTCTTTATAGTCTTCTTCTTTCAACCTTGGCAGGATTGAATCTGCGGGTATCCAGTTTGCCCCTTTTGCAAAAATCTTTTTGCCATTTATTTCAAAGATGAAACTTTCGCCATATTCATCCTTTTCCTTTATTACTCTTACAGTCCTGAGCCCTGTTGTGACCTTCTTTTCTTGAAATTCATTCGAACTCTTTGCGGTTATTTTAAACTCATACAAAGAAGGCTCCCCATACCCGTTTGGCCACCAAAGTTTTGGGTTTTCTATCTCAATCCTCTCGTCAATAAAATACCCATCTTTTGATTTATAAACCTCTGGTAAAACTTTCAAGGTAGAGCTACCATCAAATATCTCTATCTCAACTTCGGATGGTTTTTCAAAACAGTTTATCTTTGCAAATACTTTAACAATTGCAACCTCATCTGAAATACTTTCCACTTTTACAAACTCGTCTTGAATTTCAAGCCCATTGTGAAGCTCTAAATACACGCTCTTCCATATACCAATCTGCAAAATCCTTGGACCCCAGTCCCAGCCGTACGAATACTGCGACTTTCTTATCCAGCTTCTTTGTGGATAGCTGTAGCTTGACTGGTAAATGCTTTTGAGCCTTTCTGCCTCATTTATTGGTGACAAAAGCACCACCTTTAAAATGTTTTTCCCTTTTTTAAGTGCAAGGCTCACATCAAACTCATACTTCAAAAACATGTTGTCGGTCTTGCCCAAATAATGGTCATTTAAATAAATCTCAGATACTGTATCAATTCCTTTGAACACAAGCTTTTTGACCTGAAAATCGACATTATCAACATCAAACTCTTTTACATACTCAAAATCTTTCTCTTCTAAGTCATAAAATAAAACCTCGTTTGTAGCATAAAAAGGGTCGGGAAGCTTTCCAAGGTTAATCAAATCAAGCTGGACACATCCTGGCACGCTTGCCTCATAGTACTCATTTTGACCAACTTCTCTGAACTTCCATTTCCCGTCAAGATTTATTCTCACAGCTTTTCTCCTCCTGTTTTTTTGATAGTCTTTTCAGAATTTATTATAATATTCCTCACAGCAAGTTTTTCTTTCTTTATTTTTAGTCTTTATCTCATTTTTTAAGAAAAAATAAAAGGGTGAAAATATCCAAATCACCCTTTAACAGCGCCTGCAACAAGCCCCTGGATTACTTTTTTGTTGAATATTAGATACACCATAATCACAGGAAGTATTGCAATTGTGATTGCTGCCATAAGCTGGGTGTATTTTACTGTGTATTGAGATGTGAAATTTGTAAGACCAACAGGCAAAGTCTTCAAAGCATCGCTTTTTATCAAAACAAGGGCAAACGAAAACTCGTTCCATGAAGACAAACTGCTCAGAATCACGACTGTTGAAATAATCGGCTTGCAAATGGGAAGAATGATCCTAAAAAGGGTTGTAGTAAGTGTCGCCCCATCAATGTATGCAGCTTCTTCAATCTCGTGCGGAATATCTTTTATAAAGTTTTCCATCAAAAATATTGCCATTGGAAGTCCAAGCCCTACATATGGCAAAATCAACGTTATTCTTTTGTCCAAAAGTCCAAGCACTTTGAACTCAACAAACATCGGAACAAGCAGAGCATGGATTGGTATTAACATCCCTGCCAAAAACATTGTGTAAAGAAGATTTCTCCCTGTGAACCTGTATCTTGCAAAGAAGTACCCAACCACGAAGCTGAATAAAACAATCAATATGACAGAGACAACTGTTGTAAATAGGCTGTTGAAAAAGTATATGTGCATCTTTGCAGTTTTGATGGCATTTATATAATTTTCAAAGGTTGGATGGGCTGGCAGGGCAGCAATGTTTAGCACAAATTCTTTTTCAGTCTTCAGTGATGAATAAATAAGCCAGACAATCGGGAAAATACATGAAAGTGATAGCAGCATCACAAAAGCGTTTATAATCAAAGATCCTATTCTTGATAGTATCCTTTTGAGCGTCATTGTGTCCTTCCCCCCATAAGTTTTCGCGAAAGCAAAATTATTGCAAGGCTAAGTATTAGTATTCCAACAGAGATTGTAGAACCATAACCAAGCTTGAACATTATAAACGAATTATTGTAAGCATACTGTGCCATGACCATTGAACTTTTACCAGGACCACCGCCTGTCATGACATATATATGGTCAAACACCTTCATATTTCCTGCAATACAGAGCATCACAGAAACCTTCAAAGTGTCTGCCAAAAGAGGCAATATGATATAAATTGTTCTTTTAAACCCGTCTGCACCGTCTATCTCGGCTGCTTCAAATATTTCTTTCGGAATAGACTGAAGCGACGCCATCAAAATCACAAGATAAAACCCGATGTACTGCCATATAAGTGGCACAGAAACAGAGTAGATAACTATCTTTGGGTCGTCAAGCCACGGCTTTATCAAGCTTTCAAGACCAATTGCTCTTAAAACCCAGTTTAAAATTCCTATCTGCTGGTTATACATGAGTGTCCAGATAAAGCCTATTACAACTGCAGATAGAACAACAGGCAAAAATATTACTGTGCGGTGAAACTCTTTGAACTTTAAAACCCTTGTTGTCATAAGGGCAGCTAAGACAAATGCAATACCAATCTGCCCAACAATGCAAAGTAAGGTGATTATTACATTGTTTTTAAATGACAGCCAAAAATCTGTGTCTTTTATAAGTTCTGCATAGTTTGAAAGTCCAACAAATCTCATTCTTGGCCCGCCAGACCAGTCATAAAGACTGTACCTGAGCGCCAAAATGAGCGGCATGACAACAACAAATACATACCATAAAACCGGCAAAGCCAAATACCCAATGAAAACTCTTGATTTTGGTTTAAAAAGTCCTCTTTCCATAGAAGTATGCTCACCTCTGAAAAATTTTTCTAAATTTATGCTTTCTAACTAAAAGAGGAGGGTGAACTCTTCCCTCCCCTTTCTGTTTATTGGTGAAAATTTAAAAGTAAACCATCTTCCTTATTTTGAAGCCTCTCTTTCGTACTCCTGCTGAATCTTTTGAGCAAGCTTTTCGGGTGTAATTGTGCCTATTATCATGTCCTGAAGACCGCTGTTCATAACTTCAATCACACCAGGTGATAGCTGAACATCATAAACAGGAACATATTTTATATTCTTCGCAAGCTGTTGATATTTCTTCGCAAGAGTAGAAAGCTTACTCTCATCATAATTTGTAACCTTTGTTGCCGGAAAACCACCCTTTTCAAGCATTGGTCTTGAATATGCATCGCTTGAGAGTGCTTTTAAAAGTGCCAGCGCAGCATTTTTCTTGCTCCCATCAAGTTTTGCATTTATTTGAAACGCCCAGCCAGCACCGCCTGAAACTGTGTTTGGCAATCCTTTCCCACCTGGCACAGGCGGAATTATAGCAAGCTCTGTTGCATCCAAAACATCCTTTGGAGCTTCGTTTGTCACAAGCGAAATTGCCCAGCCGCCTTCAAAGAACATTGCAGCTTTTTTGTTGTAATAAAGAGTTCTTTGCTGGTTGTTGTCAAGCGAGTTGATATCGCTGTTAAACGCCTTCATCTTAACAAGCTCATCAATTGCCCTGAGTGCATTTACAAACTCTGGGTCGGTAAACTTTGCACCTTTTCTATCTCTTACAGACACAAACCAGTCTGTCCCTGTGAACCTGTCACCAAGAGTGCTCAGAATACACGATTCAACAAGCCATTTTCCTTTGTTTCCTGCAGTGATTGGAATATACCCTTTTGCTTTGAGCTTTTTGACAGCATCTTTAAACTCGTTCCAATCCTTTGGAAACTCATTTATTCCTGCTTCCTTGAAAATTTCTCTGTTGTAGAATATAAGGGACGTTGGCTGAACCTGGATTGGTATTCCCAGTATCTTGTCTCCTCTTTTGAAATCGTCAAACGCACCTTCAACAAAGCTATTTTTCCATGCCATGTCACTGTCAAGCGCATCATTTAAAGGCGCAATCTGACCGTTGTTGTAAAATGGGTCAACCATTGAACCCTTGATAACAAACACATCTGGAAGTTCCCCACCGGCAGCCAGTGTCTTTATCTTTGTCTCATAAGTATCATGTGACAGAGCTTCTTGTTTTATTGTCACATTCGGATGTGCTTTTTTGTACTCATTTAGTGCATTGTAAAAACCATCGCTTATTGCACTGCCGTCGTTTGTAAACATGTGAGTAAACGTTAAAGTAATTTTTTCTTCGATGTTTTTGTTCTGGCTGCTCTGCTGTGGCTGCTCAGCTGCCTTTTTCTTGCAGGCAGCAAGCGAAAGCACAAGTCCAAAAATTACTATAATGGCTAAAATTCTTTTAATAAGCCTTGAGCTTTTCACAGAATTTACCTCCTTCTTTTTCTTTATTTTTATTTTTACTTTTAATTATATAAATTTGATTATGCAATTTGTAGGTAACAATCTTATTAAAACTTCTATTATTTTAACACATTTGCTGTTTTATTATTCGTTTAAGATAGTCTCCAAACAAATATTCGAAAATCATAAATTTTTATCTTTTCGGAATCTTTTGCCCTTGTTATTTAAGCACCTTCTGTGCTATTTTAATCTTAAAGATTTTTATATTAGAAAGGAATCGGTAAAGTGAAAAAGATATCAAGTAGTCTCCAGTTTAAAATTATGGTATGTGCAATCTTTTTGATTATTCTTTCAAGCTTCCCGATTGGAATAGCTTCATATATAAAATCTGTCAAAATAGTGGAGAACAAATTTGCATTTTCACATCTTCACACTGTAAAACAGATTGCAAGCTCTCTTGAGCTTATTACAAACGATATAAAGGAAGCGTCGCTTTACTTTATTCAGAGCGGTGATTTGAGGCAGCTTTTGAAATCTGACCTTGAAACCGACCAACAGGAGCTTGAAAAGGCAAGGGTACATGTAAACGACTTTTTAACATACCTTGTAGGTGAAAAACCATATATTCATTCCATATACATAATGGGTAAAAATAATACTATATTTGACACATATGGAATCAAAGAGCAGACTTTAAATCTTTCTAATATCAACGTCCAGAGCTTTGAATGGTGTCCTAATGTCATAACAAGCAGGGCAGGAATATTAACGTATGTGATTTCTCTTGTTCGTCCTATAAGAGACATCAACAACTTCAAAAACCTGATTGGGTATTTAGAGATAAACATTGATGAAAAAAGCTTGTTTGACGAGGTAATAAGTCTTAGCTCAAATTTTTCTGAAAACTTTGTTATCTGTAACCAGAACTATTTTATCCTTAGCTCAACAGACAAGACTTTAATCGGAAAGAACCTTGCCAAGATGATTTCTACAAAACCCATGGAAAATTTTGAGCAAGGCTTTTTTTATACAAAACTGTCTGGCGAAACCTTTCTTGTTATATACTCTACCATAAAACCTCTTGGATGGAAGGTTGTAAGCTTTGTAGAAAAGGCAAGTCTTGTTGCTGAAAATAGAGCTATACAAAGTTATCTTTTTATTACTATCCTTCTTGCCCTTTTTGCTGCATCTATTTCTCTTGTTTTCTTCCAAAACAGTATCCTCTATCCGCTCAAACAGCTAAGAATTTTTATGAGACATATTGCAAACCAGAACTTTGATGTGTACATGCAGCCAAGGGGAAATGATGAGGTGTCAAAGCTAATTCAAGCATTCAACAGTATGTCTGCAAAACTCAATGAGCTTATGAACCAGGTTTACATTGCAACTATAAAGCAAAAAGAGGCAGAGTTAAAAGCCCTGCAAGAAAGAATCAACCCCCACTTTCTTTACAACACACTTGATACAATATACTGGACAGCCCGACTTGAAGGTGCAAAAAAAGCTTGCATCCTTGTTGAGGCACTCTCAAAACTTTTCAGGTCCATATTAGCAAACAAAAGTAACATCATAACTGTGAAAGAAGAGATAGAACATCTTAATAGTTACATCCTAATACAAAAGGTCAGGTACCAGGACTTGATAGAATTTTCGTTGAACGTTCAAAGTCAAGCTCTATGCTATAAAACAGTAAAGCTTGTTCTGCAGCCAATTGTGGAAAATGCAATCTATCATGGTATAGAAAAAAGTGGGAAGAAGGGAAAAATTAGTATTGAAGTGTTTACAAAAGATGAAAAACTATATTTTATCGTGTCCGACACAGGAGCTGGTGCTCCAAAAGAGGTGTTCGAAAGTGCCCTGAAGAATGACAATCCAAATGGTAAGATAGGACTTAAAAATGTCAATGACAGAATAAAACTTGCGTTTGGGAATGAATATGGCATGGAAATTGAAAGCACACCAGGGCTTGGAACAAAGGTGACGGTTATACAACCAGCTTTAAAAGAAGGTGATTTGAAATGATTAAAATGGTTGTTGCTGATGATGAAAGGGTAATCCGAAAAGGAATAATATCTTCAATTGACTGGACATCATACGGAATTGAAATAGTAGGAGAAGCATCAAATGGTCAGGAGGCAGCACAGCTTTGCTTTTCAAAACAGCCAGACATTGTCCTTTTGGACATTAGAATGCCCATTTTGGACGGACTTGAGGCTGCAAAGATTATAAAGCAGAGCCTGCCGAACATAAAGATTGTGTTTCTTACAGGCTATGACGATGTAGAATACTTAAAGACTGCCCTCAAACTTCGTGCATCTGATTATCTTCTAAAGCCTGTGAGCGCAGATGAGCTGATTAAGGTAGTTGTTGGGTTAAAAGAATCTATTATTGAGGAGCAGAAAAAGTCTTTCGAGACTTTGCTGTACAAAAACATCGTGGAAGAGAACATATATGTTTTAAGGTCTTCGTTTTTAAAAAGTCTGTTTGCAAACCCCGAAATAGTACTTGACCCTGTGAAAGAAAGGCTTTTGAAAATCTCATTAGAAGGTCCTTACTTTCAGGTAATTTTGGTTGTGGTTGAAGATATTTTTATGTTAATGGAGTCTTCTGTAAACAAGAACAAAGAGTTTGTGCTAAATCTACTTTCAAACCTAATTGAAGAGGATATCCAGGAAAAATACTGTGGATTTGTATTTTACGGCGACTTTGGCGATAATACCTTGATTTTGATAGTAAACTTGAGTGAACCAAAAGAGATAGATGAAAAGCTTCTAAATCAAATAAAATCTAATGCTAAGAAGTATCTTAACGTTAAGATCTCATTTTCAAAAGGAATTGTTGTCTCAAGCAAAAAGGAGCTGCATCTATCTTTAAAAAGTGCATCAGATAGTAAGTTTCTTCCATCTCAGCTGACTGAAGACGAGGTCGAACTTTTAAATGCTTTTATGGCTCTTGATAAGGAAAAGACAGCTTTGCTGGTGAATAAGATTTTTGAAAAATTGGAATATAAAGTTGATAAAAATTCTTTAGAAAACAGTTATAAGAAGCTTTCTGAGCTTATTTTGACAAAAGCAAAAGAAATATGCCCTGCTTTAAAAGATGAGTTTACCAAAAGCGCAGCCTTTTCTTTTAATAAGCGGGAAAGTGAAAATATGAAAAAGAACCTAATAGATTTTGCCTTCTTTTGTATTGACAAGATTCAGAACGTAAAAGAAAGCAGGCACAGGAAAATTATAAAAGATGCCATAAGTTACATTGAGAAAAACTATGCAACCCAAATTTTACTGTCTGATATTGCTGAGGTTTGCGGAATTTCGCCCAACTATTTTTGTAAAATATTTAAAGAAGAAACTGGTAAAAGTTTTGTGGACTTTTTAAATGAGCTGAGGATAAACAAAGCCAAACAGCTTCTGCTGTCAACAAACCTAAAATCTTATGAGGTTGCCGAAAAGGTTGGGTTTAGTGACTATAAATACTTTTCAATGATATTCAAAAAGTACACAGGCCTGTCTCCCAGGAAGTTCAAAGAGGAAGGACAAAAATAACCCTCAGGAAGTTGCTTGCCAATTTAATAATTTTTGGACTGCCATGGAAATGCTTCTTTCGTAAATTTAGCTTGTTGAGGTATCACAAAATGTTGTGAGTGGCACAATAGTTTTATGTTTCACAAAACTTTTGAAAATGCTTATCATAAATTAAAGGAAGGATAAGTGAATTGTTTAACAAAGAAAGCTATCATAAAAGGAGGAAGTATTTGGATGTTTGATAATCTGTTTGCAAAGGGTAAAATCGGGACAATGGAAATAAAAAATAGAATAGTATTTACAGCAATGGGTAATGCATTAGCTAATCCCGACGGGACCGTATCCCAAAAAGATATCCACTTTTATTCTGCAAGAGCAAAAGGGGGAGTCGGACTTATAATTACAGAATGTACAGTGGTTGACGAAAGAGGAAAAGGTAATACAAGGCAGATATGCGTCTATGATGACAAATTTATCCCGGGTCTTAAAGCTTTAGCAGATGAAATTCATAAATATGATGCTAAAATAGTAGCTCAGATTTATCATCCTGGAAGACAGGGAATTTCGGCTATAAACGGAAATTTGCCAATGCCAGCGCCAAGCAAGATAGAATGCAAGGTGGTACGCCAACCAGTTGAAGAAATGACTATTGAACAAATTGAAGATATGATAGACAAGTTCATAAATGCAGCAGTAAGAGTCAAAAAAGCAGGTATAGATGGTGTTGAGATTCATGCAGCTCATGGATACTTGGTTAACCAGTTTTTGAGTCCTTACACTAACAAAAGAACGGACAAGTATGGTGGAAGTCTTGAAAACAGAATGAGATTCCTTGAAGAGATAATTTTAGGTATAAGAGAGAAATGTGGTAAAGACTATCCTCTGTTAGTAAGGTTATCAGTTGACGAATTTTTAGGATTGGTAGGCCTTCCTGAAGAAGGACTGCACCTTGAAGAGAGCATCAAAATAGCTCAAAGGTTAGAAGCTTTGGGTGTGGATGCACTCGATATAAGCTGTGGAATATATGAAACTATGAATGTAGCATGGGAACCTATATCTTTTGAGCAAGGGTGGAAGATATATTTGGCTGAAACAATAAAAAAAGCTGTAAACATACCTGTAATAGCAGTATCAGTTATAAGAGACCCAGAGTATGCAGACCAGTTAATTAAAGAAGGAAAAATCGATTTTGCAGGTTCGGCAAGACAACATTTTGCAGACCCCGAATGGGCAAATAAGGCAAAAGAAGGTAGAGTAAATGAAATAAGAAAATGCATCTCTTGCCTGTATTGCATGGAAACTCTTATGAAGGCTGACTTGACAGGTATTCCTTGTCAATGTGCCATTAACATCCAAGCAGGAAGAGAAGATGAACTTAGCAGCTTTAAAGAAGATGGCGAAGGAAAAATTGTTGCAATAATTGGTGCAGGACCTGCTGGACTTGAGGCTGCAAGAGTTTTAGCACTCAGAAGATACAAACCCATTGTATTTGAGAAATCGGATAAAATAGGTGGTATGCTTCAGCTCGGTTGTAAACCACCTAAAAAAGAGAAAATTAAGTGGCTAATAGATTATCTAAAATCCCAGGTTGAAAGGTTAGGTATTGAAATAAGGTACAACTGTGCACCTACTATAGAAACTTTAAAATCTCTTAATCCTTATGCAATATTTATTGCGCACGGTTCAAAGCCATTGATACCACAAACAATTGCAGGGATAGAAAGCAAAAATGTGCTGACTATTGAAGATATTTTGAGTGGAAAAATGATATTGAAGAATAAAAAGGTGGCTGTAGTTGGGTCTGGATTGACAGGTCTTGAAACTGCTCACTACCTTGCTGAAAATAACAATGATGTTAGCATATTTGAAATGGCCGACGAAATAGGACCGGGAGCATATTTTCAAAATTTAATAGATGTACTCAACCATCTAAAAGCCTTTAATGTTAAGCTGTACCCGAAACGAAAATTGGTAAAGATAGATGAAAATATAGCCATCTTCGAAAATACTGAGACTAAAGCCCAGGAAGAATATGAGTTTGATTATATTGTACTTTCTCTGGGAAGAGTTTCAAATAAAGAGTATGTTGAAGAAATAAAATCTAATTTTGATAAAGTGTTTGTACTTGGAGATGCCAAAGAAATTGGAACTATAAGAAATGCAATGGAATCTGGATTTTTAACCGCCTATAATCTGTAAACTGGATAATAAATAAAAATTTAGAAAGAATATATAAGCCATAATTCTCAAGCCTTTATGACATAAGAAAATTTTCTAAATTTTAAACAGGCTTGAGATTATGGCTTTTTTTATCTAACTTGAGCCTTAGGTTGTTCTACTGCTGCCGTGCTTGCTGAGAAAATAGTTTATGAATTTCTCTGCTGCTGGACTAATTTTAGTATTCTTCTTTACAATAAACCCTACATCCCAAAATACATCCGGCTCATCTATGGGTATGCAACAAATGTTATTGTATTTTTCAACATGAGTTAACTTTTCAACAAAAACAAAAATACCTTTATTTAATTCAACAAAGTCGTAAGCAACATTGAGGTCATGACTGGATTTATAATAAACATTGGGAGTAAACCCAGCTTTTTTGAAATGTTCCATGAGAACACGCTGAATTCGGAAAGTATCATCTAAAATAATAAACTTTTCATCTTTGAGGTCCTCAAATTTGATACTTTTTTTATGTGACAATGGATTATTTTTATTCACTATCGCGATAAGGTTTTCTTTTATCAAGTGATAGTATTTGAATCTCTTCTTATCTTTTGGCTTCACTGTAAGCGCTAAATCAAGAAATCCATTTAAAACATTCAATTCACAATCCACATCTGTATATTCTCCTATTTCAATTTCAATGTTACAATACTTACTTTCAAATTCAACAATCTCTTTTACTCCTAAAACCTGTAAGGTCCCTGGCGCAAAACCTACTCTCAGCCTTTCTTTTTTCTTGTTTACCATATCATTAATTTCTGCAACAAAATTCTCGAACTCTTTTACTAAAGCTTCTGCCTTTGGCAAAATATACTTTCCAAGCTCAGTTGGATAAACCCCTTTAGAATCTCTGTAAAAAAGAGGCGCACCAATTTCTTTCTCTAAGTTCTTGATTATCCTGCTTATAGCCTGCTGAGTAATGAACAACTCTTTCGCCGCTCTTGAAAAGCTATTATTCTGGCACACTTTAACAAAATATTTTAATGAAGTTATATCCATCCATATCACCCTAAAATTATCGACATTTATTCAACACCCTTTCTGCCTCTTATTATATAGATTAAACACCTGATAAGTCAACTTTTTAACAATCTAAATAGCACTTAGTTAAGACATATTTGCCAACTAATTTATTGCAGAATAGAGAATGAAAAGTTTCATGAATCTTGCCATCTTTGAGTCCCTATATTTTCTAGTAAAGCTTTTTTATCTAAAAGATGTTTTATATCAAGTTGAAACTCAGAAAATGGAATGAGAAATTTACAATTATGTAGATTTCTATAATCTTTTTTTGTACTTCTTTTTGACTTTGTCAGTTTGAAGCTCAAAAAGCTTGGGAGGACTGGGAATTACAAAATTTGGACACAGATTTTGTCACTACATCATTTGTTAATACCAATAAATTCTAAACCTTCCTCATATGTTATGAAATTTTTTGCCCCTTGTAATTTTTTGATGTTTCTTTTGAATGGAAGATTACACCTTCTATATCCCTGTCAGGTGGAGGCAGTCTCAATTCTTTTTATGAGTTTTTCCTCACTATCTTTGCACATTCTCTCGCTTTGGCAAATATCTCTACACCTATTCGAGAGTAACTTAAAATTATGTATTGACATATGTAAAGTAATTGTAATATAATTTAATTAAGTAAAGGATTTATTAAAAAGAGGAGGAATTTGTATAATAAAAAGATTTTTAAGTATCATGACGATTTTTATATTTATATTTGTATTTAACCTTTCTTTATCATATGCTGAAGATGAAGAATATAGCTTAATCAATAGCCACTCTCTACAAGATAGCGAATTAATATAGAAAGTTTGCTTAACATTAATTACGTACTAAAAAGTCCCAAAAATTATTTAAAGATTGATGATGATGGAACAATTAATACTAAAGGAAGCAATAAAAGAGATAGTTGAAGATAATAATTTAATAGTAAAGTACAAAGAATGTATAAAATACCTTAACTTAGCTATCAAAGAAGGAATTATAGACTTAAGGATGACTTCAGTATACATCTTTCTACAAATAGTCAATCAAATTCATATATACAAATGGAAATGCTGCTTTAGCATACTCTGCAAAAGTTGCATTTTGGACATCTAAAGTAAGAGAAGGTGGTGATTGGGATTACAAACTAATATATGGGTGGAATAAATTATATAAAATAATTATTAATGGTAATGTGAAATATGTTTATGGAGAAGATATTGGTAATATTAATTATGGATATACGGGTAGATCATTACCCCTTCCAGCAGTAGTTTTATGCTCAGCTGCAGGACTTGTTCAAATATTATCTGGAACATGGGATATTTTTTACTATAAAAGCTATTTTGATGATCAGAAAGATCAAGAAGCAATTATGAAAGGGATATCATGGTATGAGCAAGGTTTATAAATCTAATGGCTTAACTAAAATAAATGTTTGTTTTTTTAAAAAGATATTAATCAAAGTGCTGAAAATAATATTAATACTAACCTTATTATTTTCTTTCCTTGTTTACTGGCTATTTTTTGACATGAACAGACTTCCTCATGGTGAATTTTTGAATGAATCTTTATCTCCTAACCGAAAATACAAACTTAAATTTTACTTATGTAACGGTGGTGCAACAACAGCATTTGCAATAAGAGGAGAGCTGTGTTATAAAAATGGCTTAAAAATTAGAAATATATACTGGAACTATCCAGAAGATAAAGCAGATGTTAAATGGATAAACAATCATGTGGTTATAATTAATGGTCACAGATTAGATATTTTTAAAGAGTCTTTCGATTTTAGAAAAGAGTCTGTGAAAAGGATGATAGAAGGAATTATAGAAAAAAATAGAGGGGGCGGCTTACATTGATAAACGTAAGCAACCTCCTTTATTGTCCATTGGACTTACTTTTAATCTGACTTTTGCAGAAAGTCAAAAAAATAGCCTGCAATCCATTGAAAATAGGCTCTTTGTCAAGAGTTGGGGTGGCTGCTCTGAATGCTACCTTTTAATTTTTAACTGAATATGTGTTTAATTACATCAATAATATTCGTAACTCTTCTATCACAAAAGCTCATAAATGATTCTAATACCCCTACTAAAAAACCTTAAATATCTGCTCCTACTCTTATCTTGCTAAACTTAACAAAATCCTCTTCCTGAACCTCTCAAAATTCCTAAACCCATATGCGTTCCTCTTTAATACCTTTATCTTATTGTTAAAACCTTCCGTTATGCTATTTGTGTAAGGAACATCAAAACTTGCAACTATTTCTGAAAACCAGTTCCTAAACGTTTGTATACATCTTTTAAACTCTGCTATGTTGCTTCTTTTTGCTGTATCCAGCCACATCTTGAGGTTTTCTCTCGCTTCACAACTATCCTTGCTCTCTAATACTTTGTTAAATTCTTCCTTGAGTCTATGTGCCTTCCTTAATTCAGAAGCATATATTCTCTGAATTCTATAATCGTGAACTTTTGAAGTTTGCTGTTTGCAATTAGGGCAAGTATGGTAGTAGAGAAGAAATACTGAATGTTTATTCGAGTCGAATTTCATAATCATCACCAAGTTTAGTATATACCGAAACTGAATATTTATCAACCGCAATTTATCTCAATCTTATAGAAGATTGAGACTTCTTGCGATAAGAGCGTTAAGACTTATTGACACGTGTGATTAACACGTGTTATAATATAGCTGTAAGGAGGAGGTGAGCTTGAAACCAAAAGAATTAATAAAAATACTTGAAAAAGATAAATAGTATGAAGTTAGACAAAGAGGCTCTCACAAACAGTTTAAGCATCCCGTGAAAAAAGGATTAGTAACAGTTCCATATCATAACAAAGATCTTGACCCAAAAACGCTAAATAGTATTCTTAAGCAAGCAGGATTAAAATAAAACCCTGCTGCTTAAGATTTTAACATAGAGTCATACTCTTTAAAAGTAACACATTATAAAGGTTATACTTTGAACGAAAGGAGGTTAGACAATGGCTGATAAGTACATTTTCCCAGCTATTTTTGAACCAGGCGAAAATGGTGGATATTGTGTTTATTTCCCTGATTTGCCTGGATGCATAACAGAAGGCAAAACACTTGAAGAAGCTTTATATATGGCTAAAGATGCTTTGGAATTACATTTATATGGCTTAGAAGAAGACAACGAGGAAATCCCTGAACCTACTCCACCTGAAAAGTTAGATGTTCCTAAAGGTGCTTTTGTTGTTCCAATTGTTGTTTATATGCCACCTGTGAGAGAAGAAATGGCAAATAAAAGTGTGAACAAGACTGTAACACTGCCGCGGTGGTTAAATAAAGCTGCTGAAGAAGCTCATATTAATTTTTCTCAAGTTCTGCAGCAAGCCCTAAAAGAAAAGCTTGGTATAAAAGAACGCTTACAAACTTAAAGGGGATGTCCTAAAACTATAATTTTAATAACCAGAATTGGCCATTTAATAGTATTAATTGTTAATATTGAGCTATATAGCAAACAAATATAGGGTTGACGGGTAGTATTACCCCCAATCCCTCTCAATATATCTCAATATTTTATTTTGTTCCCTTTTTTCTTATTTATTTGATATATAAACAAAATCTTTTTTCATGTCTATTTTCTTACTGGCCTTTTGTGCTAAATTTTATCCAAACTCTTTATCCTTTGTCAACATCCATTTCTCGTTTTTTTAATTTTCATTTTTTAAATTCAGCTCATTCATGCTTTAATTTGCTTTTTTTTTCTTTAAATTTCTACTTGCACCGAATAGTGCAGGTTAAATACCCTCACCAAAACCACTCTTTCGCTTAAACAAAAGGTTGAGTTCTGTAGAAAGTTCAAAGAGGAAAGGCAAAAATAAAAGCGCTTTTTTCTTTTTTGTGATATAATTTTATGAAAGAGTTTGAAAAAAGCTGTGTGGATGTGTTATATTATGAAGCAATCTTGAGAGGTCTTTTGATGGAAGAAGGAAAAACTGTATTTAAAAGAGATGTCGATATTGTCAACTTGAAAAATGCTAATATTTTTCTTAAGTACAGCATAATCAAGGATGGGATAATTCTAAAAGACCATGAAGAAAGAAGCTTGTTTGAAGTAAGTGTCCTCAGAGAATACCTTGATTTTAGCTATTATTCTGAAATATATAATCAAAAGATTCTTGAAAGTATAAAAAATAAATAATTTTTTAGAAAAGACCAGAAGGATATTTAGCACAAAGAAGGTGGAAGATGTGAAGGTTTTACTTTGCCAGATAAATCCCATTGTTGGAGATATCGAGGGTAACACAAAAAAGATAATTGAGATTATAAAATCCCACAGAGATGCAAAAATTCTTATATTCCCAGAACTTTCAATTTGCGGATATCCTCCAAAAGACCTTTTGTTCCAAAAAGATTTTATAGATGCAATTGATAAGGCAATAGACCAAATTGCAAAAGAAGTGGAAGATAGCTATGTAATTGTAGGTAGCCCAACAAAGAGCCACCATGTTTCAAAGCTTTTCAACAGTGCTATTATTTTCTACCGGGGCAAAATTGAAAAGATGATGCACAAGACTCTTTTGCCCTCTTATGATGTATTTGATGAAAACAGATATTTTACACCAAGTCCTACAAGAGAGGTTGTAACTATTGAAGGGATAAACTTTGGTATAAGCATATGCGAGGATATCTGGAACATAAATAACGATGAAAATGCAATGTATGACATAAACGTACTTGATGAACTTTTTCAAAAGGGTGCAAAGGTGTTTATAAACCTGTCAGCATCACCCTATCACTACACAAAACTTAAAACTCAGCGGCTAAAAGTTTTGAAAGAGGCTGCAACAAAGTATGGCATTCCTGTTATATATGTGAATCAGGTTGGCGGGAATGATGAGCTGATATTTGACGGAAACAGTGTTGTGCTCAGTTCAGACGGCAGGCTCGTGGCAAAAGCAAAAGAGTTTGAAGAGGATATTTTAGAAATTGAGCTTGAAAAGATTGACAATATGCCTGAAGTTGACATACATGAAGACATCTCGTGGATTAAAAAAGCACTTGTGCTTGGTATAAGAGATTATTTTGAAAAGACTGGAATAACCAAAAAGGCAGTAGTAGGTCTTTCTGGGGGGATTGACTCGTCAGTTGTTTGCTGTTTGGCGGTCGAAGCTCTCGGCAGGGAAAATGTGCTTGGTGTTGCTATGCCATCGCGATATTCTTCAGAGCACAGCTTAAAAGATGCTCAAAAGTTAGCAAGTAACCTTGGCATAGAATTTAGGGTTTACTCAATTGAAGAGCCGTTTAAAAGTTATCTTAAAATGTTCAATGGAAGCGAAGTTGCTCTGCAGGACTTGGCAGAGGAAAACATTCAGGCGCGAATTCGCGGAAATATCCTCATGTTTATATCAAACAGGGAAAACCGGCTTGTTTTAACAACAGGGAATAAGTCTGAGCTTGCAGTTGGATACTGCACGCTTTACGGTGATATGGCAGGCGGGCTTGCAGTTATATCCGATTTGCCAAAAATGCTTGTGTATGAGCTTGCAAGGTATATAAATAGGGAAAGAGAAATAATACCACACAACGTTTTAGTAAAACCACCGTCTGCAGAGCTTCGCCCCAACCAAAAAGACCAGGACACTCTCCCAGCATATGAGGTGCTTGACCCAATACTTGTTGCATATATAGAAGAGCAAAAGAGCATAAATGAAATAGTGGAAATGGGATACCCAAAAGAGCTTGTACTCAAAGTAATAAAGATGGTGGAAAGAGCAGAATACAAACGAAAACAGGCAGCACCAGGCTTGAAAGTAACATCAAAAGCGTTTGGTTTTGGCAGGCGCATGCCAATTGTCCAGAGATGGGTGTAAGAAAAGGCCAAGGAGGAAAACGCAAAAAATTTCTTCTTAAACCTTGGCCTTTATTCTTCTTTCTCATCATCTATTTTAAATTTTTCTACAATATTATTCATTTCGTTCATATTGCTTGCTATTGCTAACATCACACTATTTAATTCTTCCATATTAGCTGTCAACTCTTCTAAGGCTGTATAAACATTCTCACTTTCTTTTTTGCTATTCTCTGCAATAGTCTCTATATCTAATACTTGCTCTTTCGTATTTTCAACTAAAATCTTAAGTCCTTTCATTGAGTCAAAAATTTGCTGGATCTCTTCTGATATCTGATTATTTTTATTCACTATTTCCAACAAATGAATTTGAACATTATCAGATTGATTCATTAAGTTCTTTACTCGTTGGTTAATATTATTCAGCTCTTCAGTTAACCTTTCAATAAAATTCATAACTTCCACTAAATAGCTACCAATTACAGAAGCTGATGATTTAACCTCTTTTGCTAATTTTCTTATTTCATAAGCAACAACTGAAAAACCTTTTCCATAATCTCCCGTCCGTGCTGCCTCTATCTCTGCATTGAGAGCTAACAAATTTGTTTGAGAAGCAATATTTTCAATTTGTTTCCTGATCTTATTCATAAAATTCATTTTTTCATTAAGAAGATTTGCATTTTCATTATTTTTTTTAATTACAGTTCCAATATTAGTTAATTCAGACAAGAAATTCTTTATTGTTGTTTGGCTCTTTAAAGTAAAATCCAATACTTCTTTAGCATTTGAATTAATAGAATCTGCTTTTTCTAAAACATTTGTGTATTTTTTATCTATTTCCTCTATATTATTCCTGGTAGCTTTTGTTTTTTCATTTTGTTTTATTATTCCATCAACAATATTGTACATACTGCTTGTAGCTTCATTAATTGCTTTAGTATTTTCTGAAATAGCTTGGCTTGTATCATTCATTACAAAATTTATTTGTCCGCTCATTTTTTTTATTTTTGAAATTATTTCTTTGAGACCTTTGACCATAAACATATAAGCCAAAGAAACTTCCTTTATCTCATCATTTGAATTAACATTCAAAGTTATATTTCTCAAATCACCAGCAGCTATTTTATTTGCATATTCCACCATTTGAAGAATTGGTCTTGTAATGTTAGTTGCTAATACGAAGCTACCACTCACAACTATAAAAATAATTAAAACAAGGGCAATACATATTCCCAAAACTGTGTTGTTCATTTCTCTATTTATCATTACCTTAATGTTATAACCATATTGAATCTCATTTCTTATAAATTCTTGAATAAGCGACTCAAAATTAGTAGTATTCTCATATATAGTTTCTAACGCCTCATTTAATTTCTCTGTAGGTGATTTATTTTTTATCATTTTTCCTATCTGTGCAGATTGCTCTGATAGAGTTTCAAGCATATTTAATAGTGAATCTATGGAGACTATACTGTCTTCGTTTTTCAATTTTCTTTTAATATTTTCCAATCTGCTTTTTGCTTCACTTATAATTTGTGTTTGAGTCCCCTTTTCAAATTCAATTTTTCCAAAAACTATATCTCTCATAATATTGTCAAAATTTTCTTTGAACTTTCCTGCTATGCCGTTTATATCTGTTATGTTGGTAATAATGTTATTATATGATTCAACATAAGAATAAAGCCGCCATAAAAAGTATATACTAACCATAATCGTAAACACCAATAATATGAGTACTACAAATATAATCTTTGTTCTAATCGATAATCTTATCCTTTTTAAAAATTTAATATTTATTCTCATTTAACTTCATGCCACCCTATTATTATTTTTTGTTAATAGATTTTGAATAAAAATGAATATCGTCAACAAAATTCCGATAAAAATTTTTGTCCACCAAGAATTCAGGGTACCATCAAAACTAATAATACTTTGAATAGTCCCCAATATTAACACACCAAACATTGCACCAACAACATTCCCTACACCGCCAGTAAGAAGTGTACCACCTATGACAGACGAAGCTATCGCATCCAATTCAACTCCTTGAGCATGGAGCGGATACCCTGAAAGCATATACAAACTAAAAATTATTCCTGCAATTGCAGAATACAATCCATTCAATGTATAAACTAATATTTTTACCTTTGTTACTGGAATCCCCATTAAAATAGCAGAATTTTCATTACCACCTATTGCATATAGATATCTCCCAAAACTTGTGTAGTTAGCAATATAATAAGAAATACACACTATAAAAAGAGCTATCAAAACGGTAGGACTTATAAATGCATTTGAAAATAATTTTATTCTTGCACCTGCTAAAGAAACGTAGAACTTGTTGGTAATATTTATTGTTTCTGTACTTATAACTGCTGTCATTCCACGTGCGAAAAGCATTCCGGCAAATGTCACAATAAAGGGTTGGATTTTAAATATCTGAATTAATACACCCTGAACATAACCTATTAAACTGCCTACAACTAACACAATAATCATCGTTATTATAGGGTTAAACTTGAGATTTTCTAATAAATATGCTGAAATCATACACACAAGAGCAATAACAGCACCTACTGATATATCAATTCCACCTGTCAATATAACAAAAGTAATTCCAACCGCTGTTACAATTAAAAATGCATTGTCAATAAATAGGTTACAAAAAACCTGAGGTGATAAAAAGCCGGGGTATCTTATTGCACCAAAAAGATACAAAAGAATAAAAAGCGCTATAGTAATAACAACTGTAATATTCTTTTTATTCACAATGTTATTCATTGGACAGTTGCCCTCCCTTCGCAAACAAAGAACGCATAAAATATCTTGTCTGTTCTGATTGAATTATACAAATAATTACAACCACAATAGCTTTAACTACAGGTAAAACTTCTGGTGAAACACCTTTAGCATACATTGATGTAGTAATACTTTGGACAATCAATGCCCCCAACAAACTCCCTGCCAGAGAAAATTTTCCACCATTGAGAGAATTACCTCCCAATGCAACAGAAAGTATAGCATCCAGCTCAATATTTAGACCTGCGTTATTGCTGTCTGCACACTTAATTATTGAACTAATTATCAAACCAGCTACACCAGCACAAAAACCCGAAATTATATAAACTGAGAGGATAATATTTTTTATATTTATACCAACAAACTTACTTGCCTTTGGATTTATACCTGTTGCTTGAAGAAATAATCCATAAGCAGTGTTCTTAAGAGTAATAGTTAAAATGAAAAATATTAGAAGTGCAAGAAAAATAGAGAATGGTAATCCTAATAAAAAACCATTTCCCAGATAACTATAAGGTTTATAGTAAACTGTTATTATTTGACCTTCAGTTATAAGCTGAGCAATTCCTCTTCCAGCCACTAACAAAATAAGCGTTGCTATAATCGGTTGAATGCCTAAGCGTGATACTAATAAACCATTCCAGAGTCCCATCAATGATGAAACTAGCAATGCAACCAAAACAGCAAACCAATAAGGATGTTGAGGAACACCAGATACATTTCCTCCTACTATTGAAGCTGCAACAGCACCTGAAATTGCTGCAACTGAACCTACTGAAATATCAATCCCCTTAGTTGCAACAACTAATGTCATTCCCATTGAAATAATCATAAGTGAGGACGCCCTATTAATAATATCAATTATCATTCCGTATAAATGACCTTCTTTTATTTCTATTTTTGTAAATCCATTAGTAAAAAGAACATTATAAATTGTAATTAAAATCAGTATGACAAGTGGCCAAAACAATCTGTTCTGTGTAATTCTGCTAATGCTTTTATTCTGCATATCAATTACCTCCTGCAATCATCTGCATAACCTTGTTTTCATTTATATCATCATCTATTAGTTCACCTATTTTTCTTTTGTCTTTAAAAACTGCTAATCGAACAGCACATCTTACAACCTCTTCTAATTCACTTGAAATAAAAATAATAGAAATTCCTTTTTTTGCAAGTTCAAACATAATCCTTTGAATTTCTGTTTTTGCTTCGACATCTATACCCTTTGTTGGTTCATCTAAAATTAAAAGTTGTGGGTCTGTCGCTAACCAACGTGCAACAATTACTTTTTGCTGGTTTCCTCCACTCAAATTTTTTATTAATTGTTCAGGGGAAGGAGTTTTAATGTTCAATAAATCAATATATCTTTTTGTTATTTCTTCCTGAACATTTTTTGGTATATATTTAAAAATACCCCTTTTAGCTTGTAGCGCAATAATTATATTTTCACGAACACTCAGTTCATCAAAAATTCCTTCATATTTTCTATCTTCGGGGCACAAAGCTATCCCTCTTTTTATCGCCGTTAAAGGACTCTTTATCTTTACCTCTCTACCGTTTACTCTAATATTGCCTTCATCCGGACTTTCAAGTCCAAATAGTAAATGTGCAGTTTCTGTCCTACCAGAACCGAGAAGACCAGCAAAACCTACGATCTCTCCTTTCTTAATTTTAAGATTCAAAGAATCTATATAGTTTCTCTTTTTTATATTTTCTGCTTCAACAATAACCTCACTTTTAACATCAACCATCAATGAACGCTTATCGATTGTTTCTAACTCTTTTAGCTCCCTTCCTATCATTTTTTCAATTAATTGAACCTTAGGTAGTTCTTCTGTTTTAAATTCTCCTATCAACTCCCCATTTCTTAATACTGTTATTTTATCAGAAATTTCATAAACTTCATCTAAAAAATGAGTGATGTATATTATGCCTATACCTTTTTCTTTTAGCGTTTTTAAAACATTAAACAAATTTTTAACTTCCCATTTTTCTAAGCTCGATGTAGGCTCATCTAAAATTAAAACCTTAGATGACATACTCAATGCTCTTGCAATAGCTACCATTTGATGTACAGCAACAGAGTATTCACTTAAATTCCTCTTCACATCTATGTCAAGTCCAATTTCACCTAATATTTTCTTAGCTTCCCTATAAATTTCAACCCATTTTATTTTTTTACTCCCTTTTATTTTCTGACCTATGAATATATTCTCAGCAACAGATAAATTAGGACACAACGACGTTTCCTGATAAACTGTACTAATGCCTAACTGCTGAGCATGTGCTGCATTTCTGGGATATATTTTTTGCCCTTCTAAAATTATTTCTCCTTCATCCATTCGTTCAACTCCAGTTAATATTTTTATAAGAGTTGATTTTCCTGCACCATTTTGTCCCATTAAGGCGTGAATTTCCCCTTTATTCAAATTAAAATTTACTCCTTTCAATGCAACAACGCCTGGAAATTTTTTATGGATGTTTTTCATTGCTAGTAAAGTCGCCATATCAAAAATCCTCCCTTTTAAATTTGAAACTTCCCAACTACCGTCTATAATTTTGTTGGCTGCAAACTTATTAAAGTTTGCAGCCAACTTTATCAAATCCCCTTTCTTTATAGCTAATACTGACGAGTTGGTAAAACTTTCTTTGCAACTTCCGCTGGAAATACACCTTCGTTCGGGCATATCTTTCTTGGTACTTTTTTACCACTCATTAGATCTTTCACAGTTTTCATCAATAACGGACCAAGCAGTGGAGTACATTCTACAGTACAATTTAACTTACCTGCTATCATAGCTTCAAATGCTCCTTTAACTGCATCTATTGAAACGATAATAATATCTTTCCCTGGTCTCAAACCAGCTTCTTCTATCGCTTGAATTGCGCCTAAAGCCATATCATCATTATGAGCAAATAACACATTTATTTTTTTCTTCAAGTCCGTTTTTAACCATGCTTCCATCACTTCTTTACCTTTTGCCCTTGTAAAATCTCCACTTTGTGAAACTATGATTTTGAAATTAGGATATTTTTTAATTACATCTCTAAAACCTTTTGCTCTATCATTTGCAGGTGCACTTCCAACCGTTCCAACTAATTCTGCAATATTAACTGTTCCTTTCCATTTTAGTTTATTTGTCATGTAATCAACTAACCATCTTGCAGCTTTTCTTCCTTCTTCAACAAAGTCATCTCCAATCCAACAAACGTATAAATTAGGATCACTTACCTTTACAGTCCTATCAACTAATATGACTGGTATTCCTGCATCTTTGGCTTCTTTTAAAACCGTATCCCAACCTGTCTCAACTACTGGTGAAAAAGCTATTACATCCACTCTCTGAGCAATAAAAGATCTTATTGCTTTAATTTGGTTTTCCTGTTTTTGCTGGCAATCTACAAATTTAAGAATTATACCTTCTTTTGCCGCTGCTTCTTTTATTGACTTAGTATTAGCCGTCCTCCATTCACTTTCCGCTCCAATCTGCGCAAATCCTAACACAATTTTCTTTTTAGTTGATGTAGACTTAGATGAAAATGCAAACAAAGGAATAGAAAATAACAATGCGAATACCATAATGATTGCAATAAATTTTTTCATGCTTTTCATTAATAAAACCTCCTCACCTTTTATAAATTTTTGACACTTTTATTTTATATAGTTGATTTGCACTATTCAATTAAATATTTTTTTATTTTGTTTAGATAATTTTTGAAATGATTAATTATTTTTTACGAGAATTATAAAAATTTTTGAATATACTTTGAGTATGAAGTTTATTTTTGCTATTTAATTATTGCTACTTGACAAATTATATCTCAATCTTTTATCTGCAGCTAATATACTATTGACATATATGATGCTTTTGTGAAAATATATAGTTAAAAAATGAACTGCGTTTAACGAGGTGGAATAAAATGTTAAAGATTTTCATAGTAGAAGACGAGACACCAGTGAGAGAAAGAATAAGAGATATTATCAACAATTTTCAAGAAGAATTTATATATTGCGGTGAGGCAAGTGACGGTGAATTAGCATATCCAATTATCTGCGAAATTAAGCCAGATATTGTTATAACTGATATAAAGATGCCTCTTGTTGACGGACTTGAACTTTCAAAATTAATAAAGCAAAGTATGCCATGGATAAAAATTATTATAATAAGCGCATATGAAGACTTTGAATATGCAAAAGAAGCTCTTTCAATCGGTGTAGAAGAATATTTGATAAAGCCATTGACATCACATGAGATTATTAGTACGCTTTGGAAGGTTAAAGAGAAAATAGAAAATGAAAGACGTCTGACTATTAATTTGCATTATTTAGAAAAAGAATTGAATGAAAATAAAAATGTACTTGAGAAAAGGTTTTTTAATAAGTTACTTATGGGTTCCTTTAAAACAAGTGATTTGCTTATTGAAGCTTCAAATTTAAACTTCAACATAGTAGCAAAATATTATGGAATTATTTCAATGGAATACTATCCTCAAAAACCTGAATATGACACATATGATGAATTTTTGAAGTTACAAGAGATGATAAATCGTTTACTGGAGCTAAATAATGAAAATGTTTTAACATATAAAAAATCAGAGTCTGAAATCATAATTATTCTTAAAAGCAATGACAAAAAGGTATTAGAAGAAAAACTATATTCTTTAGCTGAAACATTACAATATGAAATAGAAAGATCTACTATTTATAAAACTTACATAGGAATAAGTTCTATTTGTGAAAGGCTATCTGAAATCCCTGAGGCCTACAAAGAATCACAAAAATCCAAAAGCATTTCTTTAATCTTCCCGGACATAAAAATAAAAGATTCTTGTGATTCAAATTCACTTTTTGAATCTCACGAAGATATAGAAAAAATTCATAATATTGAAATTGACGCATTAATAAAATTCAACGACCTCTCAAAATTGAATGAAATTGTTGACGAAATAACTAAATTATATGTTGAGTTTAAAAGCAAATCATTTTTATTAGTTTATTATCTTTATTTAAAGGTTGCAATTAAGTGCTTCAATATTCTGTCTGAATATAGTTCTGAGGTAAGAATAATAAATAAAATAATTAATCATCTGTTTTCTGTTTCAGATGCAACAACTGATCGATTTAGAATAATAATTAAGGAATTATTGGAAACAACTATAAATGCAAAACTACAGTTATTTACCAAAAAATATGACTCCACAATTAAAAAAGTAAAGGAAATAATAGAAAAGGAATACAACAATCCATCCTTGAGTTTAAGCACAGTAGCAGAGAAAGTAAATATGAGCATGAGCCATTTGAGTTTTATATTTAAACAAGAAACTGGTCAAACTTTCATAGAATATCTTACGAATATTCGATTAAATAAAGCAAAAGAACTACTAATCTCATCCTCTCTAAAAGTTACCGAAATCGCTACAATGGTTGGATATAATGAACCTCATTATTTTAGTTATCTTTTCAAAAGAAAAACTGGTCTTTCCCCCCAAGAATTTAGAAATAAAAACAGTGTGGGAGGTATCCATGAAGAATGATAAAAAATTTTATAAGTAATCTCTGTAGGCTTTTACAGTTACCGTTTGCTTACTTAACTAACAAGGTTTCTATTAATATAAAGTTGACTATTTCTTTTATTCTCATAATACTCCTTTCAACAATTCTAAATTTGATATTAGTGATCAACTTTTTATCGTACAGTGATAAATATAACCAAGTAGTTACTAACATAACATTAGCTAATAGCATGAATAAAATTGCTTCAGAAAAAATTTGCTCAGAACTGTGGTTTATTGTAGCAGGAAGAAAAAATTTTAAAGACGGAGAACAATATAAATATCTGAACTTATTAGAGAATAAAATATATCAATTAAAAGTTTTAGACCCTTCAGAAGAAAGTACAATTAGGTTAGATATTTTGTCGAGAACAATTGATACATTTAAAAAATACATAGATGAATTAGGAATAAAAATAAGTAAAAAATCTAAATACGAAGAAAATGTTAAACTCTGGAATACTATTTGTGAAATTGCTTCTTTAATCGAAGAAAATATTTATGAATACAAAATATTTGAGACCAACAGAATTGCTCAAATATATAATGAAACGCAGTTAAGCTTTAAAAAATGGTTTGTTAAATACACATTCTTAATGCTGTGTATTATTTTCTTCTGCTTTATAAATGCTTTGATAATATCTCAAAGTATCTCAAGACCTATAAAACTTCTTTATAAAAATACTTCCTTGATTGCTGAGAAACATTTAAAATTGCCGAAAGAAGATATAACCAATGAAATAAAAGGTTTAAAAAATAACTTTGAAATATTAATCAATGAATTAGAAAAGTTAATTCAAAAGAGTATGGAAGATCATGAAAAAGCAAAAAAAGCAGAATTAAAAGCCCTCCAGGAACAAATTAACCCTCATTTTTTATATAATACGTTGGATACTATAATTGGAATGATAGAAAAAAATGATAACGCTTCCGCTATTAAAATGGTTAAAGACCTTTCCCAATTCTACAGAATCTCATTGAGCAAAGGAAAAGTGTGGGTAAAAGTAAAAGAAGAAATTTCTCACATTGAATATTATCTACGCATTCAAAAAATTAGATATTCTGACATCTTAGAGTATGAAATTGTGATTGATGATAGAATATTAGATGCACAAATATTAAAGTTCGTTTTGCAACCAATTGTAGAAAATGCCATCTATCATGGAATAAAACCAAAAAGACAAAAAGGAAAAATTACTATCAAAGGTATGTTAGTAGACAATACTATGTTGTTTGAAATCACAGACAATGGTGTGGGCATACCTCCTGATAAGTTAAATTCCTTGAAAAACATTTTATACAATGGTGATGAAAATAATAACTTCCAAGAAATTAGTTTTGGACTTCTCAATGTACATCAACGAATAAAAATATATTATGGTAAAGATTATGGACTTGAAATAGAAAGCTCTCCTTTAGTTGGCACAACAGTTAAGCTGAAAGTTCCTTTTTTCAAAACTAATAATTCTTAAGAATTTTTGTTGTACCATTCAAATTCACTATCTCTATTAAGTTCTTTGATGTTGATGTTCCTTGTAAATAATAAATTTCATTTCTTTTTTCTAATTTAAAGTCTGTTTCTATTTTTCTCTTTGTTTTTACTATAATATTTGCTTCAAGTAACTTTCCTGTAAATAGCTGAATATTACCTCCTCCAACAGTTAGAAAAGACCTCATCCCATACCCACTTATTCTATCAATCTTTGCAACAATATTCCCTTTTGTTGTTGAAACTTTGAAGCTGCCTGTTTTTTCGATTTTGAGGTTTATGTTGCCTTTTCCATTGTTTATTGAAAATTCACCACTGACATAGTCAAGCTTGATATCACCTTCACCATTTTTAATGTCAAGCGGTGCATCTGTGTTTGTCACTGCAATGTTCCCCACTCCATTTACTATGTAAACAGAACCATTTTTAACATCTGAGATGCTTACATTGCCGCTATTGTTTTGAACAACTACTTTGCAGTCCTGCGGCAGGAAAACCTCAAATTCAAATTCTCTTTTTGGATTTGAAACCTTGTTAGCTAAAACTGCCTCAGCACTGCCGTATGCCCTTGCCTTTACATAGACCCTGTCAACTTCATTTTCAATGCTGGCATCCATGTCATCAAAAATCTTTTGCAGTTGCTTTCTATCGAGCTCCTTGACATTGCTGCCACTTTCATTATATGTCCATACCACTTTTTTGACGTACCTTACAGTAATGTCAGACGTGACTTTCCCTCTGATGATAATAGAAGAGCTGTCACAGTCAATGACAAAAGCCTTTCCTTTATAATCTAAAACCATCCACCTTCCTTCCTGTGAATACTCTTTTGTCTTTGCTTTTTGAGGCGTGCAAGCAGCAAGCATAAAAAGAATTGCCAGTAAAATGGCTATCAATTTGAACTTCATAAAAATCCCCCTTGAGTTTTCAAAAGAAAGAAAAGACCTCAAAACAATTTTTATATAGAAATTGTATAATAAATGCTCCTTTTTGTATACTACCCAAAAGCCAACTTTGTAAAGTTTGCTTAAAATCTCAAGGGGTACTATTGTCAAATCTCAACAGTCCACGCACACTCATCTTTTCTGTTGATAAACACATAAAGTTTGCCGCCTTCTTTTTCCACAACCTGCGCAGTGATATCGCTATTTTGGAGGCTGAGTTTTGTAAAATAGTCTACAATGAGGTGTTTTGCCACATTTGTGTTTTGAGAGATTTTTTCCACAAGACAATCTATATATATCTGGTCGTTTTGATAAAGTATTTTATCGCAAAGACTTGTTGTTTCTTTTATATCCACTATATCCTCTTTCCTGACAGATGATACAATCAAAACCTCTGGCACTCTGTACTCTCCAAACCTGTATTTTTTTATATTCACAATAGACGCAATGTACATCCTATTAAAAATCTCATTTTTCGAAAGCTTGTAAGCAAGCCAAAGGTCATAGTTTGCAATGTATGCTCTTTGAATATCCACATTTACCGCAACACAGTCTGCTGCTATATCTTCAGGCGTCAAAAACCCTGATATGCACTTGACATACACGCCCCACAGCCCGATTTTCTTGTTATAGTCCTCTTCTATATTTATCCCATTTTCAAGTATCATCTTTCTCTTGGCTGGGTCTACCGGGACATAGACAATCACGTTCAAATCCCTCCACAATCTTTTGTACTTTTTCTGCAAGTTCTTTCAGTTTAAAAGGTTGCTTTTTTAGCTTTTCACACAGCATTTTAAGCTGCAGGACATTTCCAAATACCAAACAGTCACTCTTTTGGACTGAGTGGTCTATTGAGCCTTTGTTGACAACAGCGTCTGAGCCAATGGAAAGCATTGTCTGTTTTATTATATTTGCCTGTGTGGGTGTCAGGTCTTCAATATATATGTGAAGATACACCATTTTTCTGAGAAGATACTCCTTTGCGTACTTGTCAGGCCCCACTTTTTCAATGTACTTTTTTAGCTTTTCTATATCATTTTCCACCAAATAACAGTTCAATTTTAAATTTCCCCTTTCTTAAGAGCAGATTAAATTTTCTCTTACCTATATTTTAACCTACAAATCTTGACATTTTGATAGTAATAAAGAAGAATCTGCTTATAATTTTTTCCCTGGCGTGCAAGATAGTTTGCCCCCCACTGGCTCATCCCAAGCCCATGTCCATACCCTCTTGTTTGAATTCTCACTCCCCTTTTGTCAGGGTAAATCCAAAACTCTGTTGAATAAAGTCCAAAGATGTTTCTGAACTGATTCCCACTCAAAATTGTATTTCCTACTTTAACACATCTTACTCTTTGTGTAGTTGTCCTTTCAATTACTCTTATCTGGGAAGATATATTTTTCGTCTCCACCCTCAACCCAGGAAAATATTTTTTTAATCTTTTTATAAACTCACCATAGGTAAAATAAAATTCACCTGAAAATTTTGGACATGCCTCCTCACCACGACTCACAACACTTTTCAAATAAGCAACATCCTCTCCAAACACCTCTTTAGCATCCTCAGTTTTTCCTCCGGATGCGGCATGAAACAGGCTATCTATAATCTGCCCTTTGTACACCAGCACCTCTCCTTTTGTTTCTTTCACAGCCATGTGTATCTTTTTATAGTACTTTTCAAAGTTTTTGCCCCACTTTTGTTTCATCTCATCCTTGTCAATGTATGCCTGGCAGTGGGAAAAATCATCGCAAAGGTAAACCTTTTTTCCTTCATATCCTTCGTGCAAAGCTTTACCTACAATCCTTCGCGCAGCGTATGTCCTTGAAGCAACTGCCTGGGCTTTTAAAGCCTCCAAGTTAAACTCGGCAGGCATCTCTGCTGCTACAACGCCTATGACATATTCTTCAAGCGAAATCCTTTCAATCTTGTTTTTCTCTTTTCTTAGAAGACTTATATAAATATCATCTTTTTGATTTTTGCTTTGTAGAGTGGTGGATGCAGATTGAGTTTTGCTTTCTTGTACAATATTGTCTTTTTCTTTCTGCACGTTTTTTGAGTTATTGAGTGCAGGTTTTGCAACAATATTTGCAATCAAAAGCACAACGAGAGCAAGCAGCATCAAAGTTGTGTCAAGCCAAGATATATTAAACCTTCTTTTACTCACCTCTTTTTTCAAGTCCACCTCCAACTTTCAAGACAATTATGGTTACATCATCTTTTATCAAAAACGAATTAGAAATTGCCCATTCAAAAATCTGTTTAGCACTGCTCTGGGTTGACACAAACTGGTTTTTGGCAATAAACTCTTTCAAAATCCTGTCACCATCCTCGCCCAAGAGCTCAAAAAGCCCGTCAGAGAACATAAATATCATGTCACCCTTTTGAAGCTTGCAGGTTGAAAAATCAAACTGACTCTCGGCTTCTATTCCAACCGGAAGAGAGTTTGACTCTACCGTCAAAACCTCATTTCCTCTTTTTATGAAGGTTGGCATTGCCCCGGCTTTTAAAAACTCGCACAAAAGTGTAAATCTGTCTACGCACACAACGTCAACAGATGCAAACCCCTCACCATTTTTAATTGAAAGAAGAGAGTTTATAAACTTTATCGCAACTTTTCTGTCAAACCCAAGCGATGAGAATTTTTTAAGAGCATCTATAACAATGAAGCTGTTTTCTGAAGCCATTTTTCCTGTGCCCATACCGTCTGATATGCAAGCTAAAAACTTTCCGTTTTTGAGCTGTAAAAAACATACCCTGTCACCGTTTATGTTTTCTTTGCTCTTTGAATATATAGAATAATCTATTTGCACTTCTGGCTTTTTAATAATGGAAATTGTATATCCACCTGAGATTTTTGGTACCTCTGATATAATTTCTACACCGCAGCCTACAACCCCCTTTACAATCTCTTCTATCTCCATTTTCTTTGGTGCTTTAAACCCATCTTTGAGGTCTATATCTATCTGAAAATAATTATCATATACAACATACTCAACCTTTTCAACCTCATACCCGAACCGCGCAAGTTCAAGTTCAATCTCTCTTGATGTTCCCCTGTCTTTTTTTGCTTCATTTTCAGCCATCTTTGCAGCATCAATCACAATGTCCTTTAAAATCTCTATGTGCGTCCTGAACACATTTTCCTTGGGATTTGACGCCTTTTGAACAAGCTTTGAATATTTCAAAGATTCCAAGAAACCATTTATAACCTTTACAAACTCTTTGGATTTTTCACACAAAAATCTAAATTCTTTTAAATCCTCTTGAGAAAGCTTTCCTTTCTTCAATATTATATTTTTTATCTCGTTCAAACTATGATTTGTCCTTTGATAATCTATGTTCCAGCACACATTGGAATTGCTGCAATCTAAACAAAGTTTTTGGCATGCACTTTGAACAATATTCTTTGCTTCGTCCTTGCAAATTAAAACTGCTGGTTTGCTGCAAGCATTCTGCTGTATATTCTCAAGCACAGACGCAACTCCAAAAATCTTTTCTTTTATCATCCTCTGTACCTCCCTCTCATCAGTACTTTTTAATTTTACAATTTTTTCTAATGGAAACAAGCAGAAAAGCACGGCAGCTACCAAAATTTCGCGGACTCTTACCGTTGGGTTTGACGATATGTAAAACATGGATATGACGTATCCGCAAAATCCCCCAAGAGCAATTCCAAGCTTGCCAAACCCTTTGAAAAGCCCTGCAACAAGGCTTGAGAATGCAAATACACACGCCACCTCTATACTTCTTCCTCCTTTTATGCTCTCTAAAAGTCCAATAACAAACCCCATTGCAGTAGCTATTGTCATCCCATGGAAAAGCGATATCGCAAAAATTAGAATGAAAAACAGCACGCATCTTACAGAAAGCACCGAATCAAAACCATTTGAAAGCCCCAAAAAACTCAAAGCCAGAACTACAACCACAATCACTGTCTGTTCAGCTGCATATGTTTTTTTGGAATAAACTGCATCAAAAAACCTTTCAAACATAATTGTTGCCCAAAAACAGCCAATCATCTCAAGCACAAGATATAAAAACTCTATCGGCGGTTTTGAAAACAGGAAAATAGAAATGCTGCCGCTACTACCTACGCTCAAAGCGCAAAGCAATGCCTTTGAATAAAGGTTTAGGTCAAAAAAGTGGTTTATTGTGGTTATCAAAAGAATGGAAAGAACATATTTTAATACTGAGCTTCTATCTGAGCACGAAATTATCCCGAAGATGGAAAAAAGTGAGGCTAAATAGTACATGTAATCCTTCTTTTTAAAACTTGCAACATATGCACAAGAAAAGAAACTCCTTGAAAACAGGCTGCATCTTCCAAGCAAAAAAGCTAAAATCAGAATAAAAAACTCCTGTGCACTAAACACCAAAAACCGGTCTGATATAGTATCCTTTGAACTTTTTGTCTGCTGTCTTTTAAACTGCAAAACCTCAAGTCTTTCCAAGGCAACATCATCTCCTTTTGTATAAATTCTCAAAATCTTTTGTATGCTAATTGCCTGTACAATTTATTGTACTTGCCCTCCTCTGTATTTTTTGTTGTAAATAGTAAGATAGCTAAAAAATTTTTTACGACAAAAAATAAAAAAAGGGTGCAAAGGTCTTTTAAAAACCTTTTTGCACCCAATTCAAAAAGTCTTTTGCTCGCACAAATCTTTACTTTTTACTTGCCCATCTTCTCTTTTAGTTTTTGAAGCTCATTTAAAATGTCCTCATCACTATTTTCAAGCTCTTTAAACCTGTCTTCCAGTGTCTTTGACGCATTTAAAAGCTCTTCTTGCGCCTGAGCCCTTGCCTCTTTCTGTTCAATCTTCTGCGCATATTTTTCAAACGACTCAAACGCAGATGTGTCTGTAAGCTTGCTCATTGTCTGTGTAATTGTTACCTGGGCATCAGCCCTTTTCGACTTGGCAATGAGCAAATCTCTTCTCCTCTTTGCCTCTTCAATCTTGTCTTCCAGCATCTTAAGCCCGCTCTTTAACTTTTCAACAGCCTCATGCTGTGCCTCATATTGTTTCTGATACTCATCTGCAAGTCTTTCGAACTCTCTTTTTCGTCTGAGCGCCTCTACTGCAAGTTCATCCTCGCCTTTTGAAACTGCAAGCTCAGCCTTCTTCTGCCACTCTTCAGCAGCCTTTTTGTTTTCTTCAACCTTCTTTTGTAAAATCTTTTCATCTGCAAGAGCGTTTGCAACCTCAACCCTTGCTTTTTGCAGTTGGTCTTCCATGTCTTCAATCAGCTGATTTAACATCTTTTCAGGGTCGGCTGCTTTTTCAATAAGGTCGTTTATATTCGCCTTGAGAAGCTGGGCAATCTTTTGAAATACCCCCATAGCAATATAACCTCCCGAAAATGTAATATTTTATTTTTATCCAAAAAACTCATCAAAAAGGTCTTTTATGACCTTTTTAATTGTATCGCTTGAACTGGTTGAAAATGAAGATGACTTCAAAAGCGCATCTGAGATAGCGTTTTGGTACTCTATATACCGTTTTTTGAATTCGTCAAAGTTGCTACTGTACAAAAGTTCTTTCAAGTCTTTATAATATGAGTCAAAAAGGTCAGACGATAGACCAAATTTTAGCCTATTTTTTGCCTCTTTCAAAAATCTCTCGAAATTTTCAAGAAGCTTTTTGCACTCTGAAAACTCCCGTGTAAAGGTCAAAATGGTGCTTTCAAGCTCAGATATCTCTTTTTCTAACTTTTCATTGTCAGTGCAGCTTTCAAGCAAGTTTTTCACCCGTTCAATCTCAAGGTCTACTTTATAAAATTTAAAGCCAATTTTGTCGTAAACTGACACAATTTTTTCAAACTTGTCGACAAGCTCTTTTTGAGATTTCATCTTTTTCTGAAAATCCTGTGCTAATTCATTTTCAACCTGCATAAGTTCTTCCAAAAAGTCTTCTGCCAGGATAATCTTTTCAAAGTCGCTTGACACCTGAAGTTTTAAAAGCACATCGTCAAACTTCTTTTGAAGCTCCAAAGCTTTTGCCGGTAATTTTGATAGAATAAGAGGGTATTTTTCTTCAAACCTCTTTGTCAAAAGCTGTAAAAGCGTATTTATATAGCTGTTTTTCTTCTCATCATCAAGGCTTTTAAAATATTCTATTTTCTCATCAATTTTTCTTATACCCTCAACTTTCCTTTTCAAATCATCGTCAGAAAATCTTTTTGTGAAAAGTTCATTTATCTTTTGCTCTAAAACCTCCTTATTTTTAATCCCATCTACAGCTTTTTGCACCTTTTCAATGTACTCTAATTGCTTTTGAAGTGTCTTTTCAGAATCTTTTAAAACTTTTTCTAGGAAGTCCAAATCGCTCTTGAGTATGTTGTAGATTGTTAAAAAAGTTTTAAACTCGCTGTCTGAATAGCTCTTTTTTATCCCTTCATAATACTCTTTTAGGTTTTTGAAATTTATGGTGACCTCTTCGAACTTGCTCTCAAGCTTTCTCCCATCATCAAGTAACTTGAAAAACTTTGCCTTGTCCTCTAAATTCAAAATCCTGTTTGAAATTGCTTCAAAATACTCTTCCACCCTTTGCAAGTTTTTAAGTCTTCTCATCTTTTCGGCTTTTCTTCTTTTGATAGCAACAACTCCAATGACCACAGCTATTATAGCCGCAAACCCCAATAAAAGCCAAAGCAGCTGTATCCACAGCCATTTTGAAAAGTCTATTTCAATCCTGTAAAAACCTCCCCACATACTTTAAAGCCTCTCTTTTCTATTTTTTAGAAATTGAACACATTCTCTATGTCAAATTCTAAGTTCTCAAATACAGCTGACTTTACAATCCCTTTTTGAGACAGGGCAGCATACTCTATATATACTCCATTATCTAAAACGAAAACCTGCACAGATTTGTTACGCGGATTTACAATCCAGTACTCACAAACACCAAAGTAGCTGTAAAGCTGCATCTTTTTTATATAGTCAACAGAAGCACTTGATGGTGAGAGCACCTCAACAATCAGTTTTGGCACACCTTTGTATCCTTTTTCTGTAATGAATTTCTTGTTGCATATTACCACAATGTCTGGCTGTACAACGTGAATATCTCCCGTCTTTTCATCTTCAAAAATCACATCAAACGGAGAGATTACAGGGATGCACTCTTTCCCCTCAAAATATCTCATAAATTCAAGGTTCAGCTTCGATATTGTCATCTGGTGCTCAAACGAAGGTGACGCTAAAAGATAGATACTTCCATCTATAAACTCTGCTCTTTTTTCCTGCGAAATTTTTAAAAACTCCTCATATGTTGCCCTTTTCATTTCAGGAATCATCCCTGTTTACCTGCCTTTTTGATATTTTTTACTCCTCATAAATCATCTTAACTGTCATACCACCGTCAACAATGAGATTTGTGCCTGTGATAAATGAGCTTTTCTCAGATGACAAAAACAAAATGGCGTTTGCAATGTCTTCGGGAACACCCACTCTTCCTGCCGGATG
Organism: Caldicellulosiruptor acetigenus; assembly: GCF_026914305.1. Taxonomy (NCBI): domain Bacteria; kingdom Bacillati; phylum Bacillota; order Caldicellulosiruptorales; family Caldicellulosiruptoraceae; genus Caldicellulosiruptor; species Caldicellulosiruptor acetigenus. The sequence goes on from NZ_CP113866.1 coordinate 2,501,984, forward strand.
CTGAAGATGGTCTATTTCTCGCAGCTGTGGCTGTTGACGGTGTCTTCTTTTCTTGTAGTTGGATGTTTCTATCCACCCCGGGCTTATGGCATTTACCCTGATTTTCCTGGAAGATAGCGACAGAGCTAAAGAGTGTGTAAGTGCAAGTATACCACCTTTTGACGCTGAATACGGCTCTGTGTTTGGCTCAGACATCAAAGCTCTTGTTGATGCTATGTTTACAATAGAAGCACCTTCTTTCAAGTACGGAAGTAAAAATTTTACCATCAAGTATGGTGCTCTCAAGTTAACATCTATCACCCTGTCCCACTCATCAACGCTTCTTTCTTCAATCCACTTTGTTGATGATACAGCCGCATTGTTGACAAGAACATCTATTTTGCCGGCAGTTTCACCAATTCTGTGGCAGACAAGCTCAAGTTCTTTTGCGCTTGCTAAGTCACACTCAAAAAAGGTTATCCTGTCTTTGAACTTATCAAAAAAGTCGAAAGTAGCATCTTCAATTGCCTCTCTGTCATTGTCAATGGCAAAAACGGTTGCACCATTTTCCAGAAAAGAAAGTGCTGTGACAAGACCAATTCCCTGGGCAGCACCTGTTATAACCACATTTTTGCCTTCAAACTCAGGCATTGAAAGAAAAGGTGAATTTAACACTTTCTATCATTCCTTTCTTGAAGAGATAAGCTCTATGTAAAGTTCATACACGCTTTTTTTTAGCACTGGATGGACAAAATTTTTTTCAATTTCGCAAAGAGGCTCAAGTACAAATAGTCTTTTGTGAAGCTCTGGATGAGGGATTTTGAGATTTTCTGTGTCTATTACACAGTCATCATAAAAAAGAATGTCAATATCGATGTTCCTCGGTCCCCATTTAAAAAGCCTTTTTCTCCCCATTTTATTTTCTATCTCAAGCACAAACTCAAGAAGCTCAAACGGCGAAAGAAGCGTCCTACCTTTCAAAACACAGTTTAAAAACTTTGGCTGATTTACAACTCCATATGGTTCTGTCTCAATTATGCTTGATATTTTTTCAATTGTCACCTTATATTTCAGGTGCTCAATTGCTTTTTGTATATTTTCATTTCTATCCCCAAGATTGCTTCCAAGCCCTAAAAATATAACCTTCTCAATCATCTTTTATTCTTCGCCTTCTTCCTTTAAACTCTCAAAAAGGTCTTTTATTCTTTCTTTTCTCTTTTGCGTTTCCTGTGCATCGATAGAAATTACAAGAACATCACCCTCTTTTGCACCCTCAGGCACAATTTCCACGGGAATGGCTACCATTTTCCTTCCCTCAAGCTCAACTATGACAAAGTTCCCTTCAAACCTGTCGATGACTGCTCTTTTTGTCATAAGTGTACACCTCTTTTAATTAAAGGTTTAAGACTGGAAGATTGCCTGTGTCATCAAGATGGCTCTTTTGTTTTCTTTCACATCATGCACCCTTACAAATTCAATCTTTTTCTGAGCACATATCACAGAGATTGTCAAAGTACCTTCAAGCCTTTCCTCAGGTGTGAGATTGCCAAGTACATGGCTAATCACCGATTTTCTGGACGCACCAATCAAAATGGGTCTTCCTAAAACCTTGAACTCTTCGCACCTTCGCAGTATCTCTAAGTTGTCTTCAAGCCTTTTCCCAAAACCAATGCCAGGGTCCAAAATGATGTTTTCAAGCTTCACGCCAGCTTTCAGTGCCTGTTCAATCCTTTGTTCAAAAAACTGCAAAATCTCTTCTATAACATCTTCATAGTAAGGATTTTTCTGCATATCCTTTGGCGTGCCTTTGATGTGCATGATTACGATAGGAACATTGTAGTGCGCTGCAACATAAAACATCTCTTTGTCAAACGTCCCACCGCTGATATCATTTATAATGTCAGCACCGGCCTCTATTGCTTTTTGAGCCACCCTGCTTTTGTATGTATCAATCGAAATTGGAATGTTCTTATCCACTTCCCTTATCGCTTCAATTGCAGGAATTACTCTTTTTAGCTCCTCCTCTTCTGGAACTGGCTCTGAAAAAGGTCTTGTCGACTCACCGCCAATGTCCAGAACATCTGCACCATCTTGAATCATCTGAAGTGCTCTTTGGGTTACCTTTTCAACTTGAACTCTTGAGCCCTCATAAAACGAGTCTGGTGTGACATTTATAATCCCCATCACGTTTGTCTTCAAAAGGCTTAATTTTTTATCTTTTGCCAGCAAGTATCTTTGCGAAATGGTAAGGTCTACATCAAAGCTGCACTGTATTCCTTCCTCTGCCAGAACGCATCTTGTCTTTTCAAAGTTGTAAAGTGATGTTGTTGCAAAGCACATATTGCCGTTTGAGATTGTAAAATAACCGAGGTTTGAAAGAAGCTGGACAAACCTTGATGGATTTTTTACATCATCAAACCTTAAAATTATCGAGTTTGCTTCTTTTTCAAACTCCAAAATATCTTTCTCATCAAAACCTTTTTGATACAAAATCCTTTTTATATTCGCATCTTTTGATATCAGCCTCAAGTTTTATCATCCCCTCTTAAAACCTTATCGTAACCTCACCGCTTGAAATCTCTACTATTTTCCCATCCTTTTCACATACAAGCTCCCCATTTTCGCCAATGTCCATGCAAAGCATCTTCTGTCCATTTACCAAAATCTCTTTTCCAAGATTTATGCAAAAGCTTTTGTACTCATCCCTGAAATGTGAAAAACCATATTTTTCAAAGTTGGGAATTTCTTTTTCAAATTCTTTCAAAATGTCAATGATTAATTCAGTTCTGTCAAAATCTTTTGATGTTTCAGCCTTCAAACTTGTTGCGATGTCTTTTATCTCATCCGGTATGCTTTTTGCATTGACGTTGATTCCTATACCAATTATAATACTGCCAAAACCTTCAACCTCACCTGAAAGTTCACAAAGAATACCACAAACCTTTTTGCCGTTTAAGTATATATCATTTGACCATTTTATAAAAGAGTTAACTCCATATTTTCTCAAAACCCTGTTTATTACAAGTCCTGTGAAAAGTGTAAGCGGTACAATTTTTTCTAAATCCAGCAAAAGAAGTTTCAATAATATGGATATCTTTATACCTTTTTCAAGGTCCACCCACCTGCGCGAAAGTCTGCCTCTTCCCTGAGTTTGCCTCTCAGCATATACAACTGTGCTACTTTTAAGATGCTGCTGGTTCTGTTTTACATATGTATTTGTTGAGTCCACCTCATCAAGGTATATAAACTCTTTGAAAAGGTTTGAAGATTGGATGTAGTCTTTTATCTCCCAAATTCTTATTATATCTTTGTCAGAAAGCTCATAACCTTTTTTCCTGGCAGACTCAATCTTGTAGCCCAAAGCTTTCAGCGATTTTATCCTCTTGTTTATTGCCATTCGGCTAATATTCAAAGAAGAGGCAAGCTCTTCACCAGAGATATACTTATTTTCATACAGCTTTCTTAATATGAAGATGTCCTTTTCATCCATTTTTCCACAAGTCCTTTCTATAAAAGCTTTCTCTGCAAAAACCAATGGCAAACCATTCACATGTTCGGCAGATGCTCTCGAGCTGCTGTGGCAAAGCCTTTTTCAAAACATTGTAAGCTTCAGATGGCAGCACATCTTCTAAATCAGAAAGCCCATAAAACTTTAAAAGCTCAATTACTTTTTCATCATACTCTTTTACCTTCTGTTCAAACCTGCACTCTGTAGTGTTCAAATTTGGGCAGTACCTGCAAATTTCATCTGGAAAAGATACAATCTTTATAGGCAAATTTTCAAGATAAACGCTTTTATATACCCTCTCAAAATTTTCAACAAACTCCTTGCTGTACCCTGCCCCTCTAAAGCCCAGAAAACACAAAAGATGATGTGCTCTGATTATAATTGGCACTTTTATTCTGCTCATTTTCTTTCAGCAAAACAAGCTTTTTAACTTAATTATACCACAATTTTTCAGCAAGGAAGACAAAATCCCTTTAAACTCTCTTTATCTTTCCGCCAAGGCTTGCGATATTTTTCTCAAATTCAAAATATCCCCTGTCGATATGAAAAGCACCTTCAATCTCACTCACACCCTCTGCTGCAAGCGCCGCTAAAACAAGTGCAGCACCACCGCGCAAGTCTTTTGCTTCAACCTTTGCACCTTTGAGCTTTTTTACTCCTTCAACCACTGCTACTCTTCCTTCCACTTTTATATTTGCGCCCATCTTGACAAGCTCTCCAACGTGCAAGAATCTGTTTTCAAATATTGTCTCAATAACAACGCTTGTACCTTTTGCTATACTCAGCATGCTCATCATTGGCGCTTGCATATCTGTTGGAAAACCAGGGTAAGGCAGGGTTTTTATGTCTGTTGCTAAAATCCTGTCCGGTGCCTCAATGCGTACAACATTTTCCCCTTCATAGACCTTCACACCGCTCTCTTTGAACTTGGCAATAATGGGTCTTATATGCTCACAAATCACATTTGTAAGTTCAAGCACGCCACCGCACATTGCAGCCATTGCCATGTACGTTCCCGCCTCAATCCTGTCCGGAATTGGCACAAATGAGCAGCCGAAAAGCTTTTTCACACCCAAAACCCTGATGGTATCAGTGCCGGCACCCATCACTTTTGCGCCCATTGAATTCAAAAAATTTGCAAGACACACAACCTCAGGTTCTGTTGCAGCGTTTTCTATTATGGTCTCCCCCTCTGCTAAAACGGCTGCTATCACGATATTTTCTGTTGCTCCAACAGACGGAAAGTCTAAATATACCTTGGCACCTTTTAGCTTTTTAACCTTTGCTTCAATGTACCCTTGATTGAGTTTAATCTCTGCACCAAGCTGGGAAAGCCCTTTTATGTGAAGGTCAATCGGACGTGTGCCAATATTGCACCCGCCCGGCATTCCAAGTACAACCTTTTTCCCACGTGCAAGAAGGCTTCCTAAAAGAAGTATTGAAGCTCTGAGCTTGTTCACTCCATCTACGTTTATATCACCGTTTTTGATATCAGGAGTGATTTGCAGTTTGCCGTCCTCAATCTTTACATCGCACCCACAGTGGGAAAGAAGCTGCAAAAGCACTTTGATGTCTTCCAGCAAAGGAACATCCAGAATTTCAATCTGATTATTTGACAGCAAGGACGCTGCCAAAAGTGGCAATATCGCATTTTTCGAGCTGTGAACCTTTATGCATCCTGAAATCTTATTTGCACCTTCTATTACAAATTTCGACATTTGTTTTTCCCCTGCCTTAAAGTTTTGTTTATTATAGTAGTATTGAAATCTTTTCATACCTTTAGACAAAAACTTTGATATTATTTTTGATATTATTTTGAAAAGAAATATTAGCAAAAAGGTCACATCTTGTATTATAATAGAAGTAACGAAAGAAATTTTTGGGTAGAAGGAGTGAAATTAATGCCGCCAAAAAATGAGCAAAACGGTGCTGTCAAAAAAGGAGTTATAAGTCTTACATACGTTGCCCTTGCATTTATAATCATCCTTGATATTCTGCTTGGCATAATAATGCCAAATGCAAGCTTAAAGCTCAATGCTATTTTGGTTGCAACAATCACATTCATCCTGACCTTAGCCATCACAGCTTTTATGATTAGGTATGAGATGAACAAGATGATTGCAAAACTTGAAGATGTTCTCGAAAAAATCAAAAACGGTGATTACAGCAAGCTGATTTCGTCAAAAGAGTTCGGCAACATCCAGAGAGTAGCATCAAGCGTAAACATTGTTCTTTCTGATATCAAGACGTTGATTGAAAGCTTTTTTGACCTGTCAAACGCAATTGTCGGTGCATCCAAAAAGGTCACAAAGACATCCGAAGAAGCAGCCGCTGCAATTGAAGAGATTGCAAAGACTGTTGAGGAGATTGCAAAAGGTGCTTCCCAGCAGGCTGAAGAGGCACAGCATGGTGTGCTGCTTGTAAATAACCTCTCTGAACAGATAAACGCTGTGTCTGAAAGCTACAACGGCGTGATTGAAGAGGCAAATAAGATCGACGTTCTCAACAAAGACGGTATTGAAAAGATGAGCACTCTTAGAGAAAAGAGCGAAATTGCAGTGTCAACAGCTGAAAGGGTAATCGACACTATCATGTCTTTCATTGACAGGATTAAAAACATCTCAAACTTTGTTGAGGTGATAAACACCATCGCCGAGCAGACAAACCTTTTGGCACTCAACGCTGCAATTGAGGCAGCAAGAGCGGGTGAGGCAGGAAGAGGGTTTGCAGTTGTTGCAGATGAGGTCAGAAAACTTGCCGACCAGAGCAAAAAGGCAGCAGATGAGATAAATTCTATAGTTGATGTCATTTTGGGTGAGACAGAAAATACAATAAAGATTATTGACGAGATAAAAGAGGCAGCACTTGGTCAGAAAGATGCGGTTGTGGAATCACAGCAGTCCTTTGCAAAAATCTCCGATGAGATAAACGCAATTGTTGAAAAGACATATGTGGTAAAAGAAGCGCTCAGCAGAATGGAAGAGGCAAGAAATGCAGTTATTCGGGCAATAGAGAGCATATCTTCTGTGTCTGAAGAGACGGCTGCAGCATCACAAGAGGTTGCAGCAACTGTTGAAAACCAGTTAAATTCCATAAATGAGATGAAATACTCTGCCCAGTCACTTCAAAAGCTTGTTGATGAGCTTGAAAAGAGGCTCAAAAAATACAAGATACGATAAAAAAAAGGGGGTTGTCCTTTAACATTTTTCAAAGGCCAATCCCCCTTGTTTTTTGTAGTCTATTTTTGCGTATACTCTTTGGTATCAGACAACTGGGAATGAAGACAGTATACGTTGTCCAATAAAAGATTTACAAGATTTTCAAGCTTTTCTATCTTGCAATCAAGTTCTTTTTGAAGTTCTTTGTGCTGTTTCTCGTTCCTCCATTTCAGAAGTTCTTGATGGACTCTCCCCAGAATCTCTATTTTTAAAAGTGCTTTTTCATTTATTTTGTAGTTCTCATCCAACAAAAACTTGAAATTCTCTATACTCGAACATATGGTAAACATTTGTTGGTTGAGCGCCCACACAACTTGCGTCAGATTTTTAATTTCTTTTTTTAAATCCTCCATCTCTACAGCCAATCTATTTTCATTGTTCATTCCCCGCATACCTCCTTCTTAGCTTACTCTTACTTTGTTTTCAATCTCAATCTTTTGCAGTTCAAATAGATATAAAAACAGTTCTCCTTTTTTCTCCACCCGGCTGAGAAGAGTAGGTGTTATAATTCCATCGACAACAATCCTTACCAAATCATCCTCGATTTTTATTCCTTTTATTTGTATTTCTTCACCCGAATAATCAAAGCTATCTGCAAGTCTTAAAATTGCACTCAATATAAGGGTCATATTTTTGTCTTTCGATTTCAATTTAAAGGTCTTTGATTTAATCTTTTTTCTGTGGTTATAGCACACCAAAGCTAAAATCTTTTTAAGTTCTTTTGGGTACTCCTTCAAGGCAAGGTCATTTCTAATCAGATAATATGAATGCTTATGGTGTTTCTTTTCATTAATAAACGTACCAATATCATGCAATATACACGCATGTTCCAAGAGTTTTCTTTCAGTATCTGATAAGTTGTGAAGATTTACGGTACTGTCGAATAAAAACAGAGCCTGGTCTTTTACAAAACTCGCATGTCGCGGGTCGTATCCATATTTTTGAGCAAGTTGAAGCACGTTATGATCAAACAGTTCTAACTGATTCATTTTTATCCTCCTCTTGCAGTATTTTTAAGATTTCTTCCCTAATTCTTTTCTGGATGATACCTACACCCTGATTGCCATCAATAACTACAAAATTATATTCTTTCGCCATTTCTTCATATTCTTTTTTGAGCAAGAAATGATATTTTTTAAAACTTTCGAACATGTCAGCAGAAAGCTGAATGTCCATTCCAGATTCCCAGTAATCAAGATGCCCATACTTCTGAAATGTTCTGGCAAGCAAAATATCTATACTGACATCAAGATAAATTATAAGGTCTGGAATTATCGCAAAACCCAAAAGTTTTTTAAGCCATTCTTTATCTGCCCCTCTGACAATATCACGAGCCATGAGAGTAAAAATATATCTGTCTGCAAGAACGACATAACCCGCAGAAAGAGCAGGTATTATCTGATTTTCGAGCTGGTCAGCAAAATCACAACAGTAAAGAAGGCTCAAGGTAGTCTTACCAAGTGTATTGCCCTTTTTAGCTCTTTCTATAACATCGCCCACCAGTCTTGACCTTTTAAGCCCAGTATTTAGCACTGCATAACCGCTTGCCTCAAGCCATTCTTTTAAAAGCTCTATCTGTGTTGACCTACCTGAACAGTCTGGGCCTTCTATTACAATCAGTTTACCTCGCTTTTGTAACAACTCAAAATTTGGAAGCTCAAAACCATAAAATTTCATTTCAGTTGCCATTTAGCTTCACCTTCTTTGTTATAAGTATTCAATATCCACTTTTGAGTAGGTGGTCTGTAGTCATGAAGATATCTTTGGACAATCTCCCTGACCATCTTTTGTTGTTCCCTTATAGAAAGGGTTCCATCAATTGTAATAAACCCTTCCTGCTCAGCAAGCATGTCGTACATCTGAATAATCTTTGACTGATAAAGCTTAAAACTTTCAACGGTATCTGAACTTAATCCCAAATCCATCCCTGCTTCATAGTACTTTATTTGTGTTCGACCCATTAAAATCCTGTCAATTGCTACATCAACCGGCACTTTAAAATAAAATGTTACAGTTGGCTTTACCGCAAAATCATATACTGTCTTTACCCACTCTGGATTGCAGCCTCTTGCAATGTCCCGTGCATAGGCTGTATAGATGTATCTGTCACACAATACTATATATCCTGCCCGCAAATGAGGAAGTATAAGCCTTTCATATCTATCAGCAAAATCACAAGCATGTAAAAGGGAAAAAGTAGTGGGAGTTAATAGATTTTTCTTTTTTGCCTTCTTTGTAGCGCTCTTTACTAAGTCAGATGAATTCCATTCGGTAAAAAATACAGTATATCCTAAAAACTCCAGCCACTTTTTTAGAAGATGAACCTGGGTAGATTTGCCAGAAACATCACATCCTTCCACAACAAATAATCTCCCTTCATATGTTTTTGTAAGTCCCAAACCTCTTATCTCCTTGAATATCATTGGAACACTCCATCTCCTTTTACATATTGTTTTTTATAATGAGCTGTTTGCCAAATATTTTCTCAAACTGAGGTTTTAATCTTTCTGCGAGAGATATTTCAACTTCAAGGTTAGACTTTGAGTATATTCTTAAAACCACTTTTTCACATTCTTGACTACATCTTATAGATGTAACAAGTCCATTTTCTCTTTTATCAAGTATCTCTGCCAGTTTTAAAATAAGTGCAAGCGGCTTTATCTTTTTTACTCTGTCAGGGCTTAATACCTTTATATACCTTGCCAAAAAAGGTGCTTTTGATTTTGAATTTTCATGAAAAGATACAATCTCTGCAGTAAGTATTATATCTTGGTGTGAAAGTCCAAAGAGCGGCAAATTTAAAATAACATAAGCTGAATGCTGAGCATGCTGATAAAAACTCAAATAAGTCCCTATATCATGAAGTAGAGCAGCTGCCTTTAAAATAATCCTGTCTTCTTTGTCAAAATAGTGTGGAAAAACTAATAGCAGCTGGTCAAATAGCATAAGTGCATATCTGCAGACATTTTTTGAATGTTTTTTGCTGAAACTAAAAAAATTTAGATAATTGTTTATACTATACTCTAATAAAATTTCAGAAGAGAAAGCTGCTGAATTTGCATCTTTGAATAAATTTTCAAATAGAATACCTTCGCGTAGTCCATATGAACTGACATAAAGCTTTTGAGTTTTTATTCTATCAAACAGTACTTTCAATATCACAAAAGCTCCTAAAATGATATCAGCTCTTTTCTCAGAAAGTCCAGGAATGCTCTTTCGTTTTTCAACCTCTACACTTTGGAGCATATTGTAAACCTCAATAAATTCTTGGTACGAAATTGCAAAGTTGTGCAAAGTAGTAATGGGATAATCTTTTTTATGTTGAATAATTCTGCCAAGATTTCTTATGCTTCCACCAATCCCAATAAGATTTACATTGTTTAGCTCTTCCATCCATTTATATTTTTCAAAAACTGACATTACTTCAGCTTCTACTTCTCTCAATGATAAAGAAGGCTCCGAAATCTGTGAAATCTTTTTTGAACAGTTTACAGCACCAAGTTTGATTGAACCCCAATACTTTAGGTTTTTATCTTTGAAATAAACAAACTCAGTGCTTCCTCCGCCAATGTCAACCAAAAGCCCATCCTGATAGTTTAAAGAGCATTTTGTTGCCCACAGGTTGTAGTGTGCTTCTTCAAACTCTGTAAGTACTCTTACTTCTAATTCTGTATATTTCTTGATATTTTCTAAAACTTCCATCTTATTGGTTGCATCCCTAATAGCAGCGGTAGCAACTGCCAATATATCCTGTTTTGCAACCCCGTTCATTTTGCAAAGCCCTATGAAAAAGTTGAGCACTTCAATCAAAAGCGAAACCTTATAAGAAGGTATCCGGTCTTTTTCTTCATATTCTGCAAGTCTTACCACTATACTCTCATCTTCAATTAATCTGAAAAATATTCCCTTATCAATCTCATACACCACAACCCTTACTGTATTTGAGCCAATGTCAATTATCCCTATTCTTTTTTTCATGTTCCACCTTCCCATATTATATAGCAGCTGGCATTTTTTGTTTGCAAAGTTTTTTGACCTCAGAAAGGCGATTTGAAATCTCCTCAACATTTGAAAACTTCCCAGGTACAACCTTCATAACAGCTACTGATAAACTCATAAGTCCAAACTTTTCTACCTCTCCTTTTCTGTTTTTAGCTTCTATATATCCTCTGGCAAGGTCACAGTGGTCGTAAAAATATAGAATCGAAGAGTCAAATTCCTCAACTATCTTTTTGGCAATTTTCTCAACTTCTGCTTTGTCATAAACAATTACAATGAAATCGTCACCCCCTATATGACCAACAAACACCTTTTCCTGCCAGTCCATTCGTATTTCCTTTAATATTGATGCAAGGTGTAAGATAACTTTGTCGTCCTTTTCAAATCCATAGTAATCGTTAAAAGGTTTAAAATTATCAATGTCAATATAAAAGATGTAAAAATCTCTTTCCTTTTCTAAAGCGCTATTTATTTCTTTTTCAATCAATAAATTGCCTGGCAGGTTGGTAAGCGGATTTAGGTGTTTAGCAAAACTTATTTCCAGCTGTGTTGATTTTCTCAGCAAATCCTTTATTGTAACTACTCCTTCATATATTCCATCTTTTGTTATTATTATATAATCATGAATATCCTCATCCTCCCTGGCAGAAAGTTCTTTGACAACATCGTGCAAAGAAGTACTGTACTCTACTACAATTGGATTTGCATCCATCAAAAGTGCAACAGGTCTCTTTGAATACACTGCAAATCCATACATTGTAGACAAATTCAGCAAAAATTTTTCTCTCTTTATCAGTCCCTCTACTTTACTATCTTTTGTAACAACAAGACCATGAAGTTTTGGATTTTGTTCCAAAATTTCAAGAGCTTTTTCGCATGATATATTTGGTTCAACAGAGGGAACCTTTACACAAAGCGTTCCTATTTGAATATTTGAAGTGGAAAGAAAATAATGTTTTCTCTGGTTTTCTATGGTCTCTACTAAAAGTTCTTTTATGTCATTAGAAACTGAAGTTTTTAGTTCCATACTCGGAGGCATAATGAAATATCCTTGCAAATATTCAATTCCAATTTCTAAAAGACTTAGAAGTTCTTCCATCTTTTCAATCATGGTGGCAATAACTTTTATACGACTGTCGTCGCAAAATTCCAAAAAAGAATGCAAGTATTTGCTTTTTATAGAATCCACGGCTATATCACGATATACCTCCCTACCAAGTTTAACATAGGCGGGTTTTGAGATAGAAATGAAATCAAGAGAAAATCCAAGTGAGCCTATATTTTCCACAGAAAATGCAAACCCTTGTTTTTTCAACGTTCTGATTGTATAGTGCAAGTCATCTATAAACAAATTTTCGCACGACCTTAAACTTATTTCAAATACAATATTTTTTGTAATCATAGGATTGGTAGAAAGAATACCTGTTACAAATGTAATAAAATCATCACTCATCAGAGATATCGGCGAAATATTTACAAAAAACTTCTTATTTTCAAAAATATCTTTTTTCTCATTTAAAACATCTAAAACCCTTTTTAAAACCGCTTTATCAATCTTAACAATGAGGTTATTTTCTTTCATGATATCAAACAAAAGCTTTAAATCAATATAACCTGTTTCATATGGATTTATAAGAAATACTTCCCAGCCAATTATCTGGGCAGAAGTAGCAAACACCACTGGCTGGTATGAAAGCTCTACACATTGTCTTTCCACCAGAAAATTCAAATAATCAAGTTTGCCCGACATTTTTCTCTTCACCATTTTCGTTCATTTTTTTATCTTCTTGGCTATTCGTCTCAGAAGTTGTGTCACTCCACTCCCACTCATGTTTTAAAAGTCCTGTGAGTTTATACACAATCCATTCTGCTATATTTGTTGCGTGGTCAGCTATTCTTTCAATATATTTTACAATTAAAATAAGCAGTACACATTGAGATGTGAAATCAGGTTTTTCCTTTATTGTTTTCTCTATATTCTCTAAGAGAAATCTAAACATCTGGTCAACTTTGTTATCCATAGCTTTTACTTTTTTTGCCATTTCTATGTCTGAGAGCATATACGCTTCCATTACATCTTTGAACATCATCTTGGCAAGCTCTGACATATAAGGTATTTCACTGCTAATGTCTACAAGCTGTTGACCTTCAAGCTTTAATACAAGTTTGGAGATGTCAGAAGCGTGGTCAGCAATTCTTTCAATATCATTTGCTATTCTGGTAGCTGCAATCAAAAGTCTTAAATCACTTGCCATAGGCTGTTGAGTTGCTATAACGATAGTACACTTTTTCTCTAATTCCTCTATCATATTGTCTATGTCAGTATCGTTTTTGATAACTTCAGTGGCTAAATTTACATCCTGTTTTATAAAAGCTTCCATAGCCTTTTCAATTGCTTCAAGCGCAAGACTTGCAATTTTGTAAACCTCAAAGTTTATTTCTTTCAGCTCTCTCAAAAAGGTCGAACGTATCATCTTCTACCTACCTCATCCCCAAAGTAAATTCTTAGATATTAACCAAATCTTCCAGATATATAATCATCTGTCCTTTTATCTTTTGGTGCATGGAAAATATCTATTGTTCTACCAAATTCAATAAGTTCACCATTTAAGAAAAAACCTGTCCAGTCAGAAATTCTTGCTGCCTGTTGCATGTTGTGTGTAACTATCACTATAGTGTAATACTCTTTCAGTTCAATCAGGAGCTCCTCAATACGAAGGGTGGAAAGAGGGTCGAGCGCTGAGGTTGGCTCATCCAAGAGAAGAATCTGTGGCTCTACTGCAAGTGCCCGAGCAATACAAAGTCTTTGTTGCTGCCCACCAGAAAGCGACAAAGCACTTTTTGAAAGCCTATCTTTTACCTCTTGCCAAAGTCCTGCTCTTATAAGACATTTTTCGACAATTTCATCTAATTTTTTCTTGTCTTTTACCCCATTAATCCTTGGACCATAAGCAACATTTTCGTAAATACTCATAGGAAAAGGATTTGGATGTTGAAAAATCATCCCAACTTTTTTACGAAGTTCCATAAGGTTGATACCATCTGCATAAATGTCAGTACCATCAATAAATACCTTTCCCCAAATCTTAACTCCGTCTATCAAGTCGTTCATTCTGTTTAAGGTTCTTAAAAAAGTAGATTTGCCACATCCAGATGGTCCTATTAAAGCTGTGATTGCTTTTTCTGGAATAGAAATGTTTACATTTTTGAGAGCTTGTTCATTTCCGTAAAAAAGGTTTAAATCAATTGTCTCTATTTTTGACTCCATAACCCATACAATCCCCTTTACACAAACCAACAATTTAAAACATTATTCTTTATTTTTCCGACATTATAATACCACCCTTATTTTAAATTCAAATTATATTGATGTTAAAGTTGTGTTAAATTTCACATTTTTTATTGTAAGTAACAAAGAAAGAGGCTCTCCATAAGAAAAATGGATAGCCTCAGTTGAGTCTATATAACTGTGTAAAAAGGGATTGAGCCACCTCTCACCGTCTGGTTAAAATAGAAATAAAGAAGAACCCAAAATCAAATCTCACAGAAGGAATTCAAAATGGCTCAATACAATATTACCATAGACTTGGAAATTTTGCATTACCTTTTTACAACAGACACAAAAGAGAAAAATTAGCTAAGTTATTATCCTCCTCAGCGGATTGGTAGAAGGTCAAAGCTTATTTCATAATCCCAGCAGAATTCTTATTTTTTCTTCCATTTCTTTCAATTTTTCTTTTGGTAATTGTCCTATCTTTTTTACAAGTCTTTCTTTTGAAATTGACCGTATATCTTCCGGTTTTGCAAACGATGTTTTTGCAAGTCCACTGTGTTCAGGCTGTATCTCTACATGCATGGGTATATTCTTGTTCTTGCTTGTGATTGGCACAACAACCACTAAGTCAGCAGGACATGAATTGAACTCATCAACAGAGATTATTACTGCTGGTCGAACACCGCTCTGTTCATGGCCCCGTGTAGGATTTAAATCTACAAGCCATATTTCTCCTCTTGTAGGGTTCATTTTTCAATCCCATCCTGCAACGTGCTTTCCCACAGCTGCCTTTCCTCAATTTCTTCCTGCCATAGTTCTCTCTTTTCTCTAAGAGCAGAAAAAGCTTCCGCAGTTGCTGAAAGTAGAACTTTTCTTTTATACTCTGCAAGAGCCTCCTGAATTATCTTCTGCATTGGTTGATTGAGCTGCTGAGAAAGTTTCTTTAATCCTTCATATGTTTCAACATCCACTCTTACTGTTGTGGTTTTGCTCATCATAATTATCACCCTGTAGATTGATTTATCTACTTAATAGTATACCATATTAGAACGAGTTTCATCAAACCAAAAACTTGGATTTAATTAAGCAGGAGAGTTTTGCATCAAATCTTACATTTCTAATATAAAGTAGTAGATTTAGTAATATATGAAAGAAGGAAGGCTTGAAGGAAAAATAAAAGCAAAAATTGAGATAGCAAAAACATGATATTGGTATGAACAGAAGATAGTAACATATACAATCCTTTTCGCGAACCAATATTTCGAAACATTTCTTCTTTTGACATTATAATGGCGCCCTCATTTTAAATTTAAATTATATTTACGTTAAAGTTGTGTTAAACTTAGTATTTTATATTGTAAAAATTATAAATGCAAGGGGCTGTCCAAAAGAAAAGTAGATAGCCCCCGTTGCTAAAATTAAAAGATATTAAAGTCCAAAATAGCCTTCACTTCAAAATAATCATCTTAATCTATCTCACAGTCTCATCATACTCCCAGCCCATAAGGTCATACAGTTTTCTTCTTGAGACTTTGTCATTGTCAAGTTCTTTTTTAGCAAAGCTGTAAACATCATATGCAAGCTCGCGTGGAACAACCACAACACCATCGCCGTCTGCAACAATCACATCGCCTGGTTTTATTAAAACCCCTTCGATATTCACAGGAATATTCATTGCATCAAACTTTAGTCTTCCAATCACCGTCTTTTGTGATACAAACTTCGACCAGAAAGGTATCTTTTGGATTATCAGCTCGTCTGTGTCGCGCGGCCCACCATTTGTTACATACCCGACAGCTCCTCTTGAAAAGCCGTCCAGTGAGTTGTTCGAACCCATCAGCCCGGCATCAACACCGCTCTGGTCTATGACAATAAAATCTCCTTTTTGAATCTCAGAAATCCAGGGATATGGGCAGATGTTTGTATAGTAATACCCACACCACTTTTCATACTCCTGCGGTGTCATCTTAGGAATTTCTCCATCGTATGGTAAGTATCTTACAGTCTTTGCAATCCCAACTGCTTTTGTTCTGAAAAGTGGCTTTATTGTGTACGGAAGACTAAATCTGTGATGTAAAAGAAGATAATCAAGACCATCTCGAACATCAGCAACTCTGAGCTGTGAAAACATCTCAATTAGCTCCAAATTCTCTCTTTGGTCAAACATTGATTTTTAACCACCTTTCAAAAATACTTTTATTCTTGTAGAAGGTTTATAAAAGAGATTCCTTTTTCATCTGGAATTCTCTTTAAGTTAATATCGTCCAATTTCAAAATTAAAACTTCTGCAAGGTAAAGCACAATGCTTCCATTTTCTAAATGCCCGCTATAAGTGGATTTGAGGTCTGAGGCAACAAAGTGGATGTGCGGTTGAAAATCCACCACAAGCCCTTGCATACTTGAAAGCTCTATAGGCCCCTGCACCTCTAAAAACTCATTTGTTGGATTCGGCTCAACTGTTGTGACCCTATGATACACAAGCTTTTTAAGCGTCCCTATGCCGCTTACAATACAGCCGTTTTTAATCCCCTTTTCTCTGACAAAATTTTGAATTGATTCAAGCAAAAGCTCGTCTGGTTCAAGGTTCAAAATGAAAATAGAATGGACATTTTTACTCTCTTTATTGCAAAATTTTGTACAGTATTTTAAATTTTTGTAAGAAAACAAAAGTGCCCTGGGAAATAAAGCCACCCAGGGCCCATAACTTTTATGCTAAAATGTCTTTTTATCCTGCAAGCTCTTCTTCTTTTTCGAACTGGCTGTAGTAAAGCTGAGCGTAAAAACCGCCTTTCTGCAAAAGCTCTTTGTGCGTGCCCTGCTCAACAATGTCGCCATGGTCCATGACCAAGATGAGGTCTGCGTTTCTTATTGTTGAAAGTCTGTGCGCTATTATAAACGATGTTCTTCCTTTCATGAGATTGTCCATTGCTCTTTGTATCTGGATCTCTGTCAAAGTGTCAACAGAGCTTGTCGCCTCGTCAAGTATCAAAATCTTTGGGTCTTTGAGGATTGCCCTTGCAATTGTTAAAAGCTGTTTTTGCCCTTGAGAAATATTTGTTGTCTCCTCATTCAAAACTGTGTCGTACCCTTGAGGCAATGTCCTTATAAAATGGTCAACGTGTGCAAGCTTTGCAGCTCTTATTACTTCTTCATCTGTGCTATCTGGCTTGCCATAGCGGATGTTGTCTTTGATTGTGCCATTGTACAGCCATGTGTCCTGAAGCACCATGCCAAAAAGTGACCTCAAATCCTCGCGCCTAAATTCCCTTATGTCATGACCGTCTATCAAGATGCTTCCGTCATTGACATCATAAAACCTCATCAAAAGCTTTACAATTGTGGTCTTCCCCGCACCTGTCGGACCAACAATTGCAATCTTCTGCCCAGCTTTGATTTTTGCTGAAAAGTTCTTTATAACAACTTTGTCTGGCCTGTAGCCAAACTTGACGTTTCTAAACTCTACATCTCCTTTTATGCTGTCAAGCTTAATCTCCGGATTTGGTGTATCTGGCACTTCTTCCTCTTCTTCTAAAAACTCAAACACCCTTTCAGCACATGCAGCTGTCTGCTGCAGGATGTTTGATATGTTAGCAATCTGGGCAATTGGCTGTGTGAACGACCTTATATACTGGACAAACGCCTGAATGTCGCCAACCTCAATTGCTCCTTTTATTGTAAGATAGCTGCCCATGACAGTCACAACAACGTATCCAAGATTTCCTATGATGTTCATAAGCGGCATCATGACGCCTGTCAAAAACTGTGATTTCCATGCAGCTTCATATAACTTGTTGTTAAGATTATTGAACTTTTCTATACTCTTTTTTTCAGCATTGAAAGCCTTGATAACAATGTGACCACCGTAAACCTCTTCAACATGACCATTCACATGCCCTAAATATTCTTGCTGCTGCATGAAAAACTTTTGTGACTTCCCAATTATGAGCGCAACAACTGAAAAAGAAAGAGGGATTATAAGCAGTGCAACCACGGTCATCAAGACATTTATGCTCAGCATCATTACCAGCGCGCCGATAACCATCGTTGTTGAGGTTATTATCTGTGTGAGGCTCTGATTTAATGTCTGTGTGAGTGTGTCAACATCGTTTGTGATTCTTGACAATATCTCACCCTGGTTAGTAGATTCAAAGTACTTCAGCGGAAGTCTGTTAATCTTTTGTGATATCTCTTTTCTGAGCCTGTAAGTGAGCTTCATCGAAATGCCTGACATTATCCAACCCTGGATGTAACCAAAAAGTGCACTTACAATATACAGTCCCAGCAAAATCAAAATGATTTTACCAACGTACTCAAAGTCAATGCCGTTTCCTGTGCCGCTTATCTTGCTCATGATGCCTTCAAATATCTTTGTTATGGCTTTGCTGAGGATTTTAGGTCCTGCGATTGAAAATGCAGCAGATAACATTGCAAGAACCATCACTGCAACAAGTGAAACCTTGTAAGAAGATAAATACCTTATGAGCTTTTTCATAGCAGTTTTAAAATCTTTGGGTTTTTCACCCACAAACCCCGGTCCCATAGGTCCCGGGCCATGTCTTCTTGGTCTTCTTAGATGCATTTGAGAAGGTGCACTCTGTCTTTCACTCATGAAACTGCCTCCTCTGGAAGCTGCGAAAGCGCAATTTCCCTGTAAGTTTCACAGCTCTTTAGTAGCTCTTCATGCTTGCCAATACCGACAACTTTGCCATCTTCAAGCACTATTATCTGGTCTGCGTGAAGCAAGGTTGCAATCCTTTGAGATACTATTATTACAGTTTTATCTTTTAGCCTTTCTTTCAAAGCTCTTCTGAGCTTAAGTTCAGTTCTAAAGTCAAGAGCAGAAAAACTCTCGTCAAATATATAAATATCAGGATTTTTAACAAGCGCTCTTGCAATTGAAAGTCTTTGTTTTTGCCCACCTGAGACGTTAGTTCCACCCTGCGCAATCTCTGTATCAAACTTCTGTGGTTTTTCCTCTATAAACTCAAGTGCCTGAGCAATCTCAGCAGCCTGCTTTAAATCTTCATCTGTTGCAAAGTGGTTGCCGATCTTGAGGTTTGACCTGATTGTACCGCTGAAAAGCCAGCTTTTTTGTGGCACATACCCTATTTTTGCTCTCAAATCTTCCAGTCTCACCTTTTTGACATCAACTCCGTTTACCAAAACCTCTCCTTCTGTTGCATCATAAAACCTCATGATAAGGTTTACAAGTGTGCTCTTGCCACTTCCTGTTCTTCCAATAATTCCAACTGTCTGACCAGGCAGGATTTTAAAGTTTATGTTGTGCAAGACATATTCTTCTGCACCGGGATATTTGAAAGACACGTTCTTAAACTCTACCATCCCTTTCATATCCTCTTTGAACTCTTCAGGCTTTGCAGGGTTTTTAATTGAAGGCTGAGTTGACAGCACCTCTTCAATACGTTTTGCTGACACAGCTGCTCTTGGCACTAAAATAAACAGCATGGAAAGCATCAAGAACGCAAAGATTATCTGTATAGAATACTGCATGAACGCAAGCATATCGCCAACCTGCATGCTTGAATTTTGAATATAGTGTGCACCTACCCACACAATCAAAAGCGTAACACCGTTCATGATAAACATCATGGACGGGAAAAGCACTGCCATTGCCCTGTTGACAAAAAGACCTACTTTTGTAAGATCCTTGTTTGCCTCGTCAAACCTCTCTTCTTCAAACTTCTGGGCGTTGAATGCCCGAACAACCATGATACCAGACAGATTTTCTCTTGCCACAAGGTTTAGCTTATCTATCAGCTTTTGCATAATCATGAACTTTGGCATTGCAATGGCATACAAAATCATGATAAGCCCCAGAAGTACAATCACAGCAAGCGCAATGATCCACGACATTGAATGGCTCTTTGAAAGTGCTTTAAGCACGCCTCCAATTCCCATTACAGGTGCAAAGAATATCATTCTGATTGAAATCACAAGAAGCATCTGAATCTGCATGATATCGTTTGTTGTTCTTGTGATGAGTGATGCTGTTGAGAACTTGTCAAACTCCTCAATCGAAAAGCTCTCAACTGTAGAAAACACATCTTTTCTCATATCCCTTGCAACGCCTGCTGCAGATTTTGCAGCAAAGAAAGCAACTAAAACGGTTGAGATTGCTGAAATCAATGTCAAAAGAAGCATCAAAAGCCCCATCTTGATGATATATGAAGTCTGTATTTTGCCTATGTCTATGCCAATTTTCTTGTACTCATTTTTTATTGCAGAAGCTGCTGCCTGAACTATCATGCTGTCTCCAAGCGATGCAAACTTTTTGTTAATCTCCTGCTGAATCTGCATAACCTGTTGCTGTGGAAGCTGTTTTAAGATAGCAAAAAGGTCTACCCCGGCTGGTATTTGCCTGCCATTAAAGTTAAAACTTTTGCCTTTTGCACTTGACATCATCTTTTCAATGCCAGCTACAGCCAAAATCGCCCTGCCCAAATCAACATTTACCTTATCAATCTTGTCCTTTTCTTTTGTCTTTAATACATAGACATCCTCTTTGGACAAAATGGGATACTTTTTAAGATACTTACTGTAATTGTGAGAGTCTTTTGTCACAAGCTCATACATGCTCAAAATATCATCTTTTTTATTCTGCGGAACAAACAAAAGCACTTTTTCCATGGTAGAGCTTCTTATAGCCTCAGGTACTGCATTTTCGATACCGCTTTGCTGTATCCCAACATTTACTATCTTTGACATGTAATCTGGCAGTGTGAGTTCGCTCATGGCTTGAATAAATACAAACAAAATTGCTGCTAAAACAAGTAGTGTGTAAGGTTTAAGATACTTTGCTACTTTTTTCAACTTGCAATCACCCTTTTTTGTTAGATTTTTTGATTTATTGCCTTTCTAAAATTCTCTTTAGAGTTTCAAAACCTTCAAGAACCTTGTCTATCTCTTCCTCTGTTGCTCTGCTGAGCAGATTTTCAAACTGTTTTTCTGCCCCTTTAAAGTGTTTTTTTAGACTATCTTTGAACTTTTGAGTTGTCTTAACCCACACAACTCTTCTATCTTCTGTGCTTCTCTCTCTTTCAACAAATCCCTGCTTTTCCAACCTGTCAAGTATACCCGACACTGTGCTGTTTGAAAGACCAAGAATGCTGCTCAAATCCCCCACTTTCATCTTACCGTTCTTATCAAGAATACTCATCGTCATCCAGTGAGAGGCAGGTATCTCAACATCATCACCCCTGTACTTCAGAGCATCCCGAACCTTGATGGACACCTCTTTTAAAAGCTTCAACAACCTAATCTTTTTCTCTCTTAATTCCATTAACACCACCACATAGCAAATTATTTCGCGTCGAATATTTCTGATACGAATATTTTGAATGCGAATTATATTTTACTCCCTCAAAAGAATAGTGTCAAGTGGGAAAATTTTTCACAAAACAAAAAACGGCTGAAAAGTTCAGCCGTTGTACTTCCAACAATGTTTTATTTTTCACATAGTTATTTTAACTATATAGCAACATAGTTGCCTCCTTTCTTCTTAGCTTCGTACAATTTTTCATCTGCACTTTCAATAAGCTGGTTTACATTTGAGATTTTCTCAGATAACATTGCAATACCAAAACTTGCAGTAAATACTATCTTGTTAGGACCATAGAAAAATTCTGTTTTGGCAACTTCTCTTCTTATTCTCTCACCTACGTTATATGCAGCAATCTCATTTGCATTTGTCAAACACACTAAAAACTCATCTCCACCATATCTTGCAACCCAATCACTTTCATCTCTAATGTTTCTTTTTATAATTTCTGCAAACTTTATCAGTACATTGTCACCTGCAATATGACCATAAGTGTCATTAATATTCTTAAAATTGTCTAAGTCAGAAAGTATTATGCTCAAAAATTGGTTGTTAGATATAGCCTTCAATATTTCAACCTCTAATCTTTCTTTTATAAATCTTCTATTATAAACTCCTGTGAGTTCATCTATAACAAATATTTCATTTAGCCTATTAACTTTCTTATAAGTTTCTGTAGTATTATTTACATCTATTCCTTGAATTGTAAAAAGGTCGGTGACATCTTTTATAAATTCAATTACATATTCACCTTCTTGAGTTGAGATAGGTACTGTTGTTATCATAAAGATAGTGCTACCATTATATTCAACTTTGAAAAACGATTTGTTTTCATAATACGACCTAATAGCAATACAATTTTTGCAAATCTTATTTTTCTTCCATAATTCATAACATGTTTCTTCAACATTACTTATTCCTTTTTCATTTATCAACTTAGCTGTCTTTCTCAGGGGGTCAACGATTCTTACCATATCATACATTTTTGAAAGTACCAAAAGGTGCTCCAAAAATGACTCAAGTTTAACTTTTTCACCCATAGTTTTATTCACCTTTTTTAATATATATTTCAAATTTTTTGTTCAAACTACAAATTCAAAACTCCCGTCTGCCTTTTCACTAAAAAAATCACCATAGCTCAAGCTAAAAATCTTAGATAAATCTCCTTTATCCAACTTTTTCGATAAATTATATTTTCCCTCTATCAATTTGCCCATAACCCCTGCACCAACTATATCACCTTGAATTATTGCTCCATATAAAATCCCATCTTTGTATATAACCTTGTAGTAATAATCTTCACCTTCCAATGCAACTACCTCATAAGTGTTGTCAGGAGCTTCTGGATAACCGTAACTTATAGTAGGAATGCCAAAAAACTTCATGGAATACTTGAAGCCAAAATTATTTTCCATAGGTTTACAAAAACCTGCCATGTTATAACCTGCTATTTGTCCCTGTTTAACTGCTAATGGCCATATAGGAGCAACTCTATAACTTCCCGAAAAAGTCTCATAAGACTGGCATACATCCCCTGCTGCGAATATATCTGGGTCGTCTGTTCTTTGATATTCATCTACAATTATTCCGTGTTCTATTTTTACTTTTCCCTCTTCTATATCTGGAAACGATGGTCTGACTCCACTGGCTATAACCAGCATGTCAGTGTAAATAAAATCTCCATTTGAGAGTATGAGACCAATAGTGTTTTGTCTTTCTGAGTAAATTATTTGTTTAACCACTTCTCCTGTGACGATCCGAACACCATGTTTTTTAAACAGAGCTTCATACCTTTTTGCAGCTTTTTTATCTAACTGCTGAGGAAGTATATGATCTTTCATCTCCACTACAAAAACCAAAATTCCATATTCTCTGAGGTTTTCGGCCACCTGCAGTCCTATAAATCCTCCACCGACAACTACCGCACTTTTGCTATACTTTGCTGCTTCTTTTATGTTTATAGCATCCTCAATATCCCTTAGCACAAATACTTTCCCTGTTTTCAGCGCTTCATTTAAACCATCTATGGGAGGCACAACTGGACAAGAACCAGTGGCTATTAATAGTTTGTCATATTCATATGTCCTTCCATCACAACATACAATTCTTTTTTTGCTTGCTTGTATATTTTTTATAGTAGTATTTTTTATCCAATTGATATTGTTTTCTTCAAAAAAGTTTTCATTTATGAAACTCATCTTGTCAAAGTCTTTTTTACCACCAATAAATTCAGGTAATAAGCAACGAGAATATATCTTATTGTCTTTAGAGATAACTGCTATATCTGCATTGTTGTCAAGATTTCTGAGGGTCTTTGCACAATTTATCCCTGCAGCACTTGCACCAATTATTACGTATCTCATTTTTACAATCCCCTCACTTCATTTAAACCTCAATGAGGTAAATAGCTTTTGTAGGACAGCTTTCTACGCATGCAGGTGTTTCTCTGTCAAAGCACATATCACACTTTAAGGCTTTCTTTTTATCCTTTGTGGGCTTTATCATCCCATACGGACATGACATTACACACATAAAACAGCCCGCACACTTTTCCTTGTCAACTGTCACATACCCCGTTTTTTGGTCTTTCGTCAAAGCTCCTGACATACACGAAAGAACACATTCAGGAGTTTCACAGTGACGACAAGAAAGGGGAATAATTTGTCTGTTATGATTTATCACAACTTGGTTTGCAAAGTCTATATCCTGCCTTGTAATATCCAACTCAAGTACTGATTTAAGTTTTTTCTGATGCACTGCACATGCTAATATACAATTTAAACACCCCATGCACATCTCTGGATTTATAAAAACTCTTTTCATTTGCTATCTACACCTCTTTTTTAGATACCCAACTGTCTTCTTCTTTCATTCACAATAGCCTCAAGCTTATCAGCAGATGATTTAACATCTCCATCAATTATCAGCATTCCTCCTGTTATGTCAGAAAGCTTTTCTGTTAAAATTTCTGTAACAAGACTGCTACCTGTTATAAACGGTGGAATTGAAAGATGCAAAGGCAATCCAAGCGCAAGCCCAAAAGCCCCATCTGCCAGTGCTTGTTCTTCGAGCCATTGTGGAGCTGACAATACCAACGGCAACTGAGGAATGTCTATATTTAATGTTCGTGCAAGTTCAGCTGCAACCATTTCAAGCCTTCCAATGGCAAGACAAGGACCAAAGTTCAATACAGGAGGAATGTTTAGCTTTTCACATACTTTTCTGAGTTTTTCTCCCGCCATCTTTTCTGCACCTTTTGACATAAATCCACAGTTTTCAAGTCCACCACTTGTGCATCCAGCAGAAAGAACAAGAATGTCCCTTTTTATCAATTCTTTTGTGAGCTCCACAGTAAATACATCGTGCCCAAGAGAAGTAAGATTTGAACATCCAACAATGGCAGCTATTCCTTTAATTTCACCTCTTGCAATGAGGTCAATAAGTGGTCTGTAATCTCCTCCCAAAAATTCTCTTAAAGAATCTTCGCTTATTCCTGTCAACGATTGGTCAAATCCATGGTCAACAGGTATGTCTATCTGGACTTTGGTCCTTCTGAGTTTATAACTTTCCGCAGCTTCATTTAAAATTTTCTTTGCAATCTCATAGGCATTTTGAGGAGAATATTGAACAAGTTCAGCATTTGATTTTTTAGCAACATCATCAAGACACATCATCTTTACCATGTACTTCTCAGCAATAGGCTCAAGGCCGGGAATTGTACAATTAAATTCAGAAACCACAAGATCTATAGCACCTGTCGCTAATACAGCTTCGCTTGTGAAGTTATTTCCTGCATGGCCACAAAACACAGAATTTGAATGTTCACCTCTTAGTTGAAAGTCTTGTCCGACACAGGTACATCCAATAATTCTGAAACCTTTTGCACCAACGCTTTGAGCTAACTGTTCGGCCTCTTTTTGATTTATCATTTCCATAAGTGCCCAGAAAAGAGAGTGCTGGTGTCCAGTTGGCATAATGTTTATATAGTCAGGATCAATCACTCTAAATCCTACAGGAGCTGTTCTTATAACAGGCTCACCCATAATTATGTCATTGAGCATATTTGTCAATATAAGACCATAAAGACCTGTTGCAATTCCCAGTCTAAGTGCATGCATTAGCATATCAACAGGATCGCTTGAAAGATTGGTACTTGTTTTGACAAGTGCATCAAAAACTTCTGACTTTGCTCCACCAGGCAATAGATTTAGCTCTTCCCATTTTTGATATCTTGCTGGATATGATAAAAATTTCGTTAATTCCATCTTCTTCCATCTTGGTTTGTAAAGGTCTTCAAGAACCATCTGCGAAATTTGCAAGGCTAATTCCTTTTCATCTCTATTTGGCACATTCAAAATTTCTGCAAGCTTGTGTAAGGTTCTTTTACCCTTGAAAGATACACTATTCTGAGCCATTTGCTTGAGGTTTTCTGCTGTATTTTCTACAACATGCAAATAACATGCAGCTCCTGCCGCCACAGCTCTTAAGAAATTTCTGGCAACAATGGTGTGTGCATCAGCTCCGCATACACCCCTTTTCTGGTCAGGAGTAATTCTGCAGGGACCATTTGCGCATAGCCTACAACAAATTCCTTGAATTCCAAAACCACATTTGAGACTCTGCGGTCGAACACGGTTAAAAGATGTTTCAAGATTTGATTTTTGTTTAACAAACTTTTCTAATTCTTTATCAGCAATTTCGCAAAATTCTTGCACCTTCATTTGTCAAAACCCCCTCTTCAGTATTAGTAGTATATTGTGAGACTAACACTTCATCTTTGTGAATGTATACTAATTTGGTATACATTTATTCAAAAATAAAGATAGAAACTAAATTAGTTTCCATCCATTGATACAAGTTTATCAAAGGTATACTTTTCCAGTTCGTCAGAAACTTTTTCCATTACAGAACAGAAAGCTTTATGAACAGCACAATATCCTGTGGCTTTTTTATTGCACGCCAGAGGATCATAAAGGCACCGTGTCAGTGCCAAAGTTCCTTCCACTGCTATTATTACATCTTTCATAGTAATCTCTTCCGGTTTTTTAGCTAAGGTATAGCCACCATTTTTTCCTCGCACAGATTCTATTATTCCTGCTTTTACAAGATCTCTGCTTATTTTTAACAGAAATCTTTTGGGGATCTTTTCTTCTTGGGCAATTGTATCAGCCTCTACTACCATCCCCCTTTTCTTTGAAAGATGCAATACCATTCTCAAAGCATAGTCTGCTGCCTGTGTAAGTTTCATATACTCACCCTTGTTTTTAAAGTATACTATTTTGGTACACTTATTTATTATATTAAACGTTCTCCTTCGAAATGTCAATATTTTTAAAAAAATTTTATCCTCTTTTTTCAAACCCAATCAAAGCTGCACCCAGCGCACCTGTTATTTGAGGTTCAAAAGGAGTAAAAAGTTTTAGCCCCAATCTTTTTTCAAGTTCTGAAAAAATGCCTTTGTTTTTTGCAACACCACCTGTGAAAATAAAGTCTTCTTCAGCCTTTACTCTATTTACAAGTGAAATTATCTTAGTTGCAACAGCTTTATTTATAGCTCTTATTATATCTTCTCTTCTTTTCCCTTGAGCTACCAGGCTTATAACCTCTGACTCTGCAAACACTGTGCACATGCTTGAAATTGTCAGATCCTCTTTTCCTTCTTGCCATTTTGAAAACTCTTCAACTTGAACCTCTAAAACCCTTGCCATATATTCTATAAACCTTCCTGTACCAGCTGAGCACTTGTCATTCATGACAAAGTCAACCACATTGCCGTTTTGGTCTATTTTTATAACTTTACTGTCCTGCCCACCTACGTCAATTATGGTCCTTGCAGATGGAAAAAGAAAATGTATCCCTTTTGCATGACAGGTAATCTCTGTAACTTGAAGGTTGGCAAATGGTATGCTAATTCTGCCATAACCGGTTGAGACAATAAAACCAATATCTTCTATTTTCAAACCAGCAAGTTCACAAGCCTTTTCAAGGGAAGACTTGGCACTTTTTATAACATCAAATCCTGTTTTTGTGACAAAATAGCTTAAGATGTTTTTGTTGTCATCAATAATCACAACTTTTGTGGAGGTTGACCCACTGTCAATGCCGGCAAAATATTTTTTTCGGCCTTGTTTTTCCATAGATTTTATTTGAGGCTTTTCTATTCTTTCTATAAATGCCTCAATGCGTGTTACAATCTGCTGAGAAAGTTCTTGAGCATAATCCACTTCAATTTTTAAAATGTTTTGCCTATCTTTTATCTTTGCATATTCAAATGAGTAAAAATCACAAAATTTTATTGTGTCATAAATGATTCCTTTGTAATGATTCTTGTTTAATAAATCCCTCTTCATATTCATTCTCATACATGGCAGAAGGCTTAAAAGAATTCTTGCATAGTCCTCAATACTCCCATCAAACTTATTATCTTGCAAACAAGTCCTCAGTCCTGAACAAGTGAGATTCAACACCCTCCCTTTTGACAGTTCAGTAGCTACCTTCACAATATCTTCTCTTGCATGTGCTCCTAAAATTGCTATTTCACATTCTTCACTTTTGTAATTGTTAGTAAGCTTTCTTACTTCTCTTTCGAATATCTCCCTGTCAAATTCTTTTTTCAGATAATGCGAAAGCTTCTCTTTAAACCTTTTTAGCTCAAATGAGAAATATTCAATTGACTGAGGCAAATCCATCCGCGGAACGTCAATAATATCTATAAATTCCATTTTATCTTTTAAAACGTCATAAACTCTTTTCATGCTATCACAGCAAGCTGTCAGAACAATTCTTTTTATATCATTTTGTAATATGTACTCCAAAACTGCCTTGCTAAAACTGCAAAGATTTGTGTGTAAAAACCTTTCCGCATTTTCAACCGAAGCTACTTTCGGCTCTAACTTATAAGCTTCTTCACCAAAAGCTTTAATCAGCTCAACGGGAGTGTATTTGCAGACATAGGCTATCATTCAGCTCCACTCTCCTCATTTGACTCTCTCTAAAAATGCTTCAAGCCGAGTTCTTATCTGTCCCTTGCTATTGTTCTTCTTGTTAACGCAATCTACATCTATAGAGGTAAATGGAATACCAAGAGTTTCAATGTTCGATTTTAAAAGCATTGAGCATCCTATAGACTGTTTGCATCCCATCTGGCATATCTGCAAAACTCCATCTGGCTTTAAAACTTCTATTAAAGTTTTGATGTGCTCAAATCTTCTTTTAAAATCACCATTATATGGATTTTTCAAAAGTTTTTCGCAAATTGCTTCTATTGGGTCTTGTTCGTTTATTTCCTCTAAAAAGTCGAAATTCAGGTCCATCCCAAGGACATTTATTTTGTTGCTGAAATTGAAATACTCTTTAAAATTTTCTTCAAATATAGGAAGTGTGTGTATAAAGAAAATACTTTTACCGTCTCTTTCTTCTGAGTTTTTCAGGTCATCAACAAACATCTGATAAAACCTCAAAGCCTGGTCAGTGCCACAGAACACATGCGAAGGATAGAGCATAAACATCTCAAATGTAAGTGTGGTTTTAATGTTTTTTGTTGCCCTCAGTTTCAGGCTTTCTTTTATAAGTTTTTTTGTTACATTTTCTTTTTTTATAATCTTAGCTAAATAGTCAAGATTAAGTTTTCGACCTGTCAGCTTTTCTATGGACTTTATCATACTGCTCAGCTGTGCTTTTAAATACTGCCTTGCCTCTTTGGAATCTTCAGATGGAACATCTAAAAAGAAAAATGGCAGTTTTAAAGTCTCAGACAAAAATCTAAATGTATTTAGGTTGGCATCACAGATACTTGAAGTTGCAACCAAAAATTTTGGCTTTTTTAAAAGATTTGAAATTGCAGCACCTAAAAAAGCTTTGTGAAAAGTACAAAAGCTTTCGCTTATTCCCTGGCTTTCTACTCTCAAGATGAGCTCGTCTTCCACATCAAGTCCTGATAAAAACGCAGAAATTGCTTCAACAAAGATGGGATTAAAGCCAAAAGCAAGTAAAATTTCACTTGGAGCAAATAGATTTACCCATACACTACTTTTGCTTGCAATTCCTTTGTAAGTCCAATCAAAGACCACTTCATGCAGATATTGAAATGACCTTGGAAGTCTTTTGTCTGGAAAATACTTAACATAGTTTTTCCCAATCAATATCCCACTTTTTAAAAGCCAATATCCGTTTTTGTTGTTTTGAATCAAGCTATTTAATAGCCTGCTATAAAGCATCATGTAACTCATCTTTATCATCCACACATACAAAAGGTTTTATATTCTTTATAATTCTATTAGGTTTTTAAGTCAAGCACATTTACAGTGCTTTTACTACTCATAAATATGCAGAGTTTTAGAATTTAATTGCATAAATTATCATTTTGACTAAAAGTCATATCCGTCGACCTCAGGTGCAAATTTTTAAGAAGCTTATTTGTATTCGATTTCAAGTTTGCAGGATGTGGGTTTGAATGTATTTCTGGCAGCAACTGGATAGACGAAAAGGCTTGAAAGGCTTTTCCTATTTGATGTAGCTGGGTTTGTGTTGATATTGAGGTGATGTATTAATATAAAAACATTGACAGTGGTGCATAAAGTTGATATAATAAAATCAAGCTTTTCAACCTGTTTGTAGCCTCCCCTTTGGGGATTGAAACACCTCCTCGTTTATCAGAATTTCACCCATAAGCTCAGTTTGTAGCCTCCCCTTTGGGGATTGAAACGTGCCAGGAATAATATAAGCTGGGTCTTTACAAATCATGTTTGTAGCCTCCCCTTTGGGGATTGAAACGTGCCAGGAATAATATAAGCTGGGTCTTTACAAATCATGTTTGTAGCCTCCCCTTTGGGGATTGAAACTAAATATCATCCCCTTTGATGATGTATATGAAGCCTTGGTTTGTAGCCTCCCCTTTGGGGATTGAAACAATTTGTTGGTACAAGGGGAGTGCCACCTAACCTTGAGTTTGTAGCCTCCCCTTTGGGAATTGAAACAAATAAAAACCCTTGGTATTTTATTAATTTTATAATGTTTGTAGCCTCCCCTTTGGGGATTGAAACATATGAATGCTTGTCATTGTCCTGCACCTTCTTTTGTAGTTTGTAGCCTCCCCTTTGGGGATTGAGGGCGGGGTGTGGAGTTTGTAGCCTCCCCCGTCGGGGATTGAGGAAGGAAGAAAAGAATCTCTCCTTTGGGGATGGTGAAAAAAAGGAATTTGTAGCCTCTCTGCTTGGAACAGAAAGCAAAGGGGTGTTGTGGTCTTTTTAAACAGTGATTAAAAGTTGAAAATCTATTGAAAAGCGGAATGTAATTAAAAATAGAAACAAAGTAAATATATGGTAGGGCGAAAAGGTTGACGCACGTCCTAAGGTTTTTTATAAAATTAAGATATATTTGATTTTTCGCAAGAGGGTGAAGATATCAATTGTTGGTCCAAAACGCTAAAAGCGAAAATCCTATTAAATTTAATGTAGTAGAGAAATTTGTAAGCATCGAAGGGGAAGGTATCAGAAGCGGATATCCTGCTGTGTTTGTGCGGTTTGCAGGATGCAACCTTAGCTGTTCTTGGTGCGACACAAAGTATGCAACTGAAAATCCAAAATATGAGCAAATTGATATTGATACTCTTTTGAGCTTTATAGCTTCAACCGGCATCAAAAGAGTTACTCTCACAGGTGGAGAGCCTCTTATTCAACCGTACATCTACATATTGATTGACAGGCTCATTTACGAAGGATTTGAGGTCAACATTGAAACAAATGGGTCCGTCAGCATAAAGCATGTACCGAGAGATGCCATAATCACCATGGACTACAAGTGCCCATCAAGCGGTATGGAAGACAGGATGATTGTCGACAACATCAACTTTCTTGGTCAAAAAGATGTGCTCAAGTTTGTCGTTGGCACATATGAAGATTTAAAAAGTGCAGAAAGAATAATAAAGACATTCAAACCAAGGTGCAACATCTTTTTCAGTCCAGTTTTTGGCAAAATAGAACCAAGGGAGATTGTAAAGTTTTTGCTTGAAAATGAGCTTTTTGACGCAAGGCTTCAGCTTCAGCTTCACAAGATAATCTGGTCACCAGATGCAAGAGGGGTGTGAAAAATCAAAGGGTTGCCAAGAAGTTTTTATCCGCTTTGGAATTCATCGGTTTTGGCAACCCTTTTAGTTTTCTGTATTTTGGTTTGACAGCTTTACAAATCTGCAAAACGAACACACCTCTGTTGTTGTGACCTGGCCGCAGATGCTACACTCTCTCAGTTCAAGCTTCTCTTGAGCATCCTGAAAATGCCTTCTTCCCTTTTCAAGAAAGCTTGTTATAAAGCGCTGTTTTGTCCCCGGGCTTTCCTCTTCAAGCCTGTTTAAAACCTCTTTGTACAGGATTGACCGTGCACCAACAGCATGCGGACATTCATCGTGCAAAAATTCTATCTTGTTTATAAGAACATAAAACAGGTTTTCACGCTCTGTGAGAGTATAAAGCGGCTTTACTTTTTTTACAAGCTTTGGATGGGTGGACTCCAGCACAGGTGACTGTCTTGCCAGATACCCTTCTTCCCATGAAAGAACGTTGCCCAAGAGTGTTGCTGCCTCATCGTCCAAGTTGTGCCCTGTTGCAACTGCAGAAAACCCACCGTCATATGCTACCTTGTTAAATAGATATCTTTTTATAGACCCGCAAACAGAACATGTGCTTCTTTTTAAAAGCTTTGAAAGTTTGTATATGTCAAGCCCGTATTCTTTTTTAATATCCTTTACAATAAGCTCAAGACCGTTTTTTTGCGCAAAGCTTTCCACAACCTGCTGTGATTTGTCAGAATACTGGCCAATTCCAAGGTTTATATACATCCCTGTGACATTGTACCCTTCGCTTGCCAATATGTGCCACAGCGCCATGCTGTCTTTCCCGCCGGAGATTACCACCAAAACCTTGTCCTTTTTGTCAAACATCCTGTGTCTTTTTATGTTTTTCTTGACCTGATTTTTGTAGTAATACAAGAAACATTCATGGCAGAAAGCTGCGTTGTGTCTTTTGAGATGAATGACACCCTTTTTCTTGCATCTTACACACTTCAACTTACTTTCCATCCCCTTTCGCTATTTAGCCGCCAGAGACAGCAGAAATTATCTCAATGGTGTCGTTATCGCTAAGGACATCGTCTGGCGCAACTATCTCACCATTTTTAATAAAAACATTTGCCTCTAAGCTTATCCCAAGCTCTTTTGCAAGGCTTAAAGCACTCTTTGGCCCCTTGACTTCAATCTCTTTGTTTTTGCCTACAAATATCACCTTCACTGACGCTTCTGCCTCCTTTCAAAGACTTAAAACCTTTTAGGTTTTGCAAAAACAATTATATCACAAATGTTTAAAAATTAAATCTGAAATGATAAAATATAATGAGACTCTTTTTGATGGAGCTGAAAGCTTTAAAATGTTTTTCATAGGAATATTCGGGATTGAAGAAAAAGCAAAGGCTATACGGCAAATAGAAGTCAGCATGTGCCCTTTTTGCACCAAAAGAGGCACACATACGTTGTTTAAAGTGTACAGCTACTTTCATTTCTTTTTTATACCCATTTTCAGATGGAATGTGCGATACTTTTTGCAAACAAGCTGCTGCAATCGGGTTTATCTTATAACAAATGCCCAGCTTGCCCGCGACTTGGAAAGAGGAGAGAATATACCAATAACCCTGGCAGATGTTGAGCTTTTCAGAAGATTTGAGCAGGACTTTGGATATGAAGATGGACGGTCAGATTTTTGCCCGAACTGTCAGCGAAGGGTTTCTAAAACCTTTTTGTACTGTCCGTATTGCGGCAGCAAGCTTGAATAAATTTTTCAAGGAGAGTGATTTTAAAATGAAAAAATGTATTGTTTCAAATGATGCTCCAAAACCAGTTGGTCCGTATTCGCATGCTGTGCAGGTTGGAAATTTTCTTTTTGTCTCAGGCCAGCTTGCCATAAACCCAATGTCTGGGAAAATAGAAGGTGACGATATAAAAGCTCAAACACAGCTTGTCTTCAAGAACATTGAAGCTATTTTGAAAGAAGCTGGATTTTCTTTTGAAGATGTTGTAAAAGTAAATGTATATTTGTCCTCACTTGAGGATTTTGCAAAGTTTAACGAAGTTTACTCCACAATCTTTACGCAGAATTACCCTGCAAGAACCACGGTTGAGGCAAAGCTTCTGCCAGGTGCGTTGGTTGAAGTTGACGTTATAGCAGCAAAGGAGTGAAAAGCTTGAAAAAATGAGAGCAGTTGTGGTTTTATCTGGCGGTGTGGACTCAACAACACTTCTTTATGACGTTAAAAGTCAAGGCTATGAAGTCTTTGCAATAAGCTTTTTGTACGGGCAAAAACACTCAAAAGAGCTTGAGTTTGCAAAAAAAACTTGTAAGCTTCTTTCTGTCCCTCACAAGATTGTGGATATCTCATTTTTTGCAGAGCTTGCACCATCTGCACTCACAACGCCTGACTGGAACGTGCCAGAAGGATATTACACCGATAGCACCATGAAACAGACGGTTGTTCCAAACAGGAACATGGTTTTGCTTTCTATTTCTGCAGCATATGCTATATCGCTTGGCGCAAAAAAGCTGTTTTATGGCGCGCACGCAGGTGACCATCCCATATACCCTGACTGTCGCAAAGAGTTTGTTGAAGCAATGAAAAATGCACTATATCTTGCCGACTATATAGGTCTTGAGCTTGAAGCACCATATGTTGATATGAAAAAAGAAGACATACTTAGAAGAGGACTTGAACTTGGAGTAGACTACAGCCTGACATGGTCATGCTACAAGGGTGGTCAAAAAGCCTGTGGCAGGTGCGGAACTTGCACAGAGCGAATTGAAGCTTTCAAAAAGGTTGGCATGAAAGACCCCATTGAATATGAAATTGAGATTGATTGGTAAAAACAGAAGGCTGGTTTGCCATTATTTCAGAGCGCAACCAGCCTTTTGTATGTCTTGAGAGTGCTTATCACCGCAGATACCTCAGCGGATTTTGTGGCACGCCGTTCTTCCTCACTTCAAAGTGAAGATGAGGACCTGTACTTCTACCAGTTGAACCGCTTTTGGCAATAAGCTGCCCCTTTGCAACCTTTTGCCCAGGACTTACCAAAAATCTGCTCAAATGCCCGTAATAAGTTTGATAACCATTTTGATGGTTGATAATAATAAGCTTGCCGTAACCACCTGACCACCCAGCAAACTCAACAACACCACCGTCTGCTGCATATACATTTGAACCCCACGGAACAGCAAGGTCTATCCCTTCATGAAATTCTCTTCCTCTGTAGCCAAATCGCGATGTAAGTAGCCCCCATACAGGATACGAAAATCTTCCTGTTGCAAAATATCTTGGAGGTTTTTTTGTTCCAACAACTACAATCCTGTCAACTGGCCTTTGCAAAATCTGCTGGGAAAGTATCTTTCTGTCATACTCAAGACCGTTCATGTACACAATCTTAGCTTTTATCTTTGCCCTTCCATCTTTTCCTTCCTGCTTTACAATAGTCTGTGTTGTATAATAGTTTTCAGATTTTATAACTTTTACTTGCTTGGGCAGAATATCTTCAAACTCAACTTCTTTTTCAAGCACAACATTGATAAGCGGTGTCATCTTAGAAAGTTTTATCTTCTGCCCTGGCATTATCTTTTCACTCAAGCCCGGGTTTGATGCAAATATATCATCCACAGAGATATCGTATTTTCTGGCTAAGTCCCACAGTGTATCTCCTTCTTTGATAGTATACTCTATTACCTCATCTTTTCCAAACATTATTTTAGTAAGCGCCTGGTCCTCAGTTGCAACAAAGACGCTTGGTTTTACATACACAGGCTTTATCTCAACCTTTTCTAAAAATCTTGCAGATGCTGCCTCATTTTTGTAATAAACGCTTTTTAGTTTAAGCAAGACTTTTTGTGGTATCTGAGGATTTTCAAATACCATGTAAGCTTTTGAGTTCACAAAAAGCGCATACCTTTTTACAAGCACAACACCTTTTTCTATTATGGTGTTTTTAAGGTCATCCAAACTTGTACTTTTATACTGGCCGGGCGGAATTTCCTTTAGCTGAGGTTTGTTTTGAAAAACAAATTGGTCTGTTCTAAGCTTACTTGAAATTTCTTCTTTCAAGTTACTGAAAAGTTTTTGGGCCTCTGTTTTGTCCTTTACATATCCTACAACGCTTCCATTGAGTAAAACTGCATAAGCTTTCTGGTATGTAGTTGGAATTCTATGTATGGCAAAAATCATAAAAATCATAAATGCCAAAGTAGCAGATATCTTTAGCTTCAGCATACCTTCCTTTGAATTTCTTATATTGCCAATAAACCTCAGCCCAATAACTATCCTTAATATCTCCTCTAATATACTTTTTAGAGGATTTTTTCTGAAATGCTTGTGAGAAAAAATAAAGCTTTGTGGTTTATTTTTGAAAACGCGGGCTTTCTTAATTATCGTCGATTTTGCCTTGGAAGATATAGCTTTCCAAAATCTATGTAAATAACTATTATTCTCCTTCTTAGTTGTTTTTTTATCTTTTAATTTTTTCTTTTCTTTTTTTGCATCTGCCAACACAAGAGGTTTTTCAGGTTTTATCGATGGCTCTTTTAAATTCTGTTTGAATTCATTATCCCTTGTATCTTTTGAAACAAACCTTGCTTTCTTTTGGTCCAAAACGGTGGCTGTGGCAGATGTTTTAGATTTTGCAATGTTCTTTGCCACAAGAACACCCCCTAGCTAACAAAAAATAAAAGGGTATTTAAATTACCCTTCTATATAATTTATACTATGTTGAATATGCAAAATACTATACTTCTATTTTAATTAACATTGTTTGAGATGTCAAAACCAAAAATTGAATAGGTAATATTTGGCAATTATCTTTTTATTATAAATAGCTTTATAGAGCATTTTATAAAAATATAAAATCTTTTCAAACAAAAAAGAAAATCCAGAGATTCGTTTTATATTTATCATCTATTTTTTCCAGACAGGGACGCTTTCCAGTCTAAACCTGCCTGTAAAAATGAATAAAAGCAAGGCTTGGGATTACAGTTTTTATCCCAGAGATATAAACACTGTTTGAAATTATTGTACAAAGGATAATCGTCACAGATACCAAAAACAGTAACACAAGTTATGTTGCAGGGACCTCCATTATCTGTGTCTTCCTTTAACAATAATTTCATCATTTCATAGTATCTGTCCGCCTGTTTCTTAAGATTTTCAGGTGTGCGATTACTTTCATCTCCTTTTATCTCAAAATTCAATTCAGTAATATGAATCTGTAAACCCAATTTTGCATACATTTCCAGTGTCTTTTTAAAACTTGAATCTGTAGCATCAGAATCTAACTCAGGGAAATCCAAGCCAACTGTGGGTTGAAGACCTAACCCGTCAATTAATCCTTTTTCTTTGAGTTTCTTGGCAAGATTATAAATGGCTTCTCTTTTTGCAGGAAGAAAAACATTGTAATCATTGTAAAACAGCGCTACATCCTTTTCAGCATATTTTCTTGCATAGATAAAAGCTTTCTCTACATAGCTTTCCTTCATGATGGTATACCAGTTGTTGTTATTTTCTCGCCAAGTTCCGTCATCCTCTATGGCTTCGTTAACCACATCCCAGCAATAGACAACACCAGGATAATTTTTCTGACAAAACTCCATTACCTGTTTGATATAACTTTCCAGTCTGCGTTCCATAGTAGCAGCATCTACAAGCGGTTTCGATACATCATAGTCTTTGTGGAAAAACCATTCTGGAGTCTGATTATGCCATACTAACACATGTCCTCTCATTTTTATACAATTTTCCTTACAAAATTGTAAAGCAGGTATGCAGCTATCAAATTTACACACTGGCATTCCATCTTTACTGGCTTTTGTAGCTTCATAATCTAAAAGGTATTGAGGTTTCATCAAATTAGAGAGGGTA
The DNA here is from genome assembly GCF_026914305.1 of Caldicellulosiruptor acetigenus. Taxonomy (NCBI): domain Bacteria; kingdom Bacillati; phylum Bacillota; order Caldicellulosiruptorales; family Caldicellulosiruptoraceae; genus Caldicellulosiruptor; species Caldicellulosiruptor acetigenus. The sequence continues at coordinate 2,539,231 of NZ_CP113866.1, forward strand.
GTACTGTTAAAGTGTTTCTTCAAAATTGCAGCCATACCAGGGTGATTGATAGCAGCAGTTTCAACAGAATAACCGTTAATTGCTGCTCCAACTAAAAAATAGTCTGCATATACATCCTTCAATGCATAATCTTTCATAACTTTAGTTCCAGAATTATTCTGAGTTTTCTTTGACTCATCCTGCACGTTTCCATCCTTTTCAATCACTTTTGACCGCCCCCCTGAATTTGTTTTGTCCTCACGTTCCTCTATCCTGCTAAGGATTCTCTCAACAGTGTTCTTCTGATCTACAGGAGACTGAATTGAACATGAAGTGAGAAAGAAAATCATCCCTATACCTAACACCAGAAATGATAGGATACCCATCCATTTCTTTTTTACTTTCATTATTTTCCCTCCTTATTTACCAAAAACACTTATAATAAGCACTTTCAAGCACTTCATTAAACTTCAAAAAAAGCCTAGTCTTCCTCCTCATAGTTGCAGTAAAATATGTTTTTATGAAACAAATACGTTGCTATGAGGAGGGTCTAAAAAGGTTAAAAAACAAACCTGACTGTTCTATCTTTTTAGCTTTAATATCACTCAGTTTTAATTGTAACTCCCAGAACTGAATGAGGTAAAATGTTTAACTCAAATGTAAGCTGGTTGTCATCCGTAATCCACCATGAAACTTCTTCTTTCTTTGGTTTTGAGGCTTCTATTAATTTTTCAATTTGTTCTTTATTGAGATATTCAGGACTGCCCATTTCAATCCACTTTCTTTTTGGATTTGCATTATACTCATCTATTCTCTCTACAGATATTTCTTTGCACCCTTTAAGTCCTCTTATAGTAACATTTATACTTACACTGTTTATAGGAGATAATGGAACATTATGATTCGACATAACAAGGATTATTTCTCTGTCATTCTGAACAGCTATATAATCTACAGTTGGACTTTTATCTTCTACCTCTGTGTCTATTCTATCTCCATTTAGTTTATTTAAAATTTGAAATGCTCTGTATGATGGCTTTGGTATACCATGAATATTCAAAAGTCCAAATCCCCCATGAAAAGGTAAGGAGCTCTGCCCGCATTCCTCAAATATGTCTGTGAACGTCCAGTAAGAATAACACCCTAAAGGCAAATCAATAATGTCTATTATAGTCTTTACAATAAATGCCGCATCATAGGGAATGTCATGGTATGGGTCCCGTGGACTTGGTGAGTTATTCCACTCAGTATAGTACAGAGGCAACGGTGAAGCCTCACTCAAAGCCTTCCTTACCCTATCAGCCAATTCCCCTCGATTTGCTTTTGCCATAGCCTCTTCCATGTTTGAACTTGTGCTAAAAGCCAAATCTGTTGGATATTGGTGAGTTGAAATAAAATCTATTGGAACACCATTTTTTATACAAAAATCTTTTAGTTCAGGTATCCATGCATCTATTGCAGTAGCTGGACCACCAACTTTTAGTTCAGAATCCACTTTCTTAATCGCAAATGCTGCAGATTTATAAAGCTCAAAATATTCTTCCATTGTCCCTGCCCAAAAGAAGTCTTTTAAATTTGGTTCATTCCATACTTCAAAAAACCATTCCCTCACTTCATTTTTGCCGTATCTCTTAACAAGATGCCTTGCTAACTCTTCAATAAGCTCTCCCCATTCCTCATATGACTTTGGTGGAGTTATATTGCCTTTATAGTGAAAAACTGTCTTTGTCCCGGACGCTAACGCCTCAGGCATAAAACTCAGCTCAATGAAAGGCTTCATCCCAATATCCAATAAAAAGTCAATTATGGAATCAATATTGAAAAATGAAAACCACAACTTGCCTTCATCATTCCTGAAACATACACTCATATCATCGTTGAGCCAGCCGTGAAATCTGACGTATTCAAAACCAAGCTCTTGTCTGCATTTTTTAAGTTGATTTCTCCAGTCTTCTCTCAATGCAGTAGCAGCGTGACAGCTACCCACACATTTTGTCCAAAATTTGTTTATTTTGTGGAGTTTATTATCGGGATAAATGGTTATTTTCATAATATGCTGCACTCCTTTCTTATTAAAAAAGAAAGCTAGAATCTTTATTATTTTTGCACTCATATTTTAAACGCTAAAAAAGGAAAGGAGAGGAGGCAAATATTTTCCTCCTCTCTCTATTTCTTGCTGAATATTAGTTCCAATTTTTAACTTTCCACCTGATTATTTCTGTCTTAAATTTCTCGTAAACCTTATAGTTTGTTTTTTCAAATTCTTTTACAAATTCATTCCATATTTTATCATATTCACCTGGTTTCGCCATAACAAGTCTTGGTAAATATTTTCTCCTTACCTCACTCATTTTCTGTTGAGCAATTGTAACATCTGTTCTTTCCGCAGGAATACTGATTTCCCAAGCAAAACCATATGGTGTTTCTAATGGAGGATCAGTAAATGGAGGTTGCATAAACGTTTTTGCTTTATAAGCATCAAGAACTTTCTTCTCTGCTGGTGTAAAGTTCTTATATACATACTCAGGATCAAAACCTGGTTCTCTATAATTCCCATCCTGTAATTTTAAATATGCATGTGGGAATGTCCACCAATAACCAAGTCCTCTCTTCTTTCTATATTGGGAATCTTCTCTGTTCTTTTTCTGTTGATCAGTTAAATACATTTTCCCATTCTTATCAACGCTGTAATCAACACCTTTAATACCCCAATACATAAGTTTTTGAGCTTCCAATGAGCACAAAGCATCTAAGAACTTAAATGCTCCAACAGGATCTTTGCATTTTTTTGTAATACTTATTCCATCACGTGAACCTATAGGTGATCTCATTACATATTTTGCCCTTTGAACTCCTTTGTAAACTACTGGGAATGAAATATGCATTCTATTGTATTTTTTAGCATTTTTCAAGGATGCCTCAGCATCATATCCAAATTGCCAATATTGGTCGTAAAATCCAACAACTCTGCCCTGTGCAATCTTTGAAAGATAAGTATCATAATTCTGAACAAATACTTCTTTGTCAATTAATCCTTCCTGCCACAATTTATTTAAATCTCTATAATATCTCTTTGCTGCTTCAGATGTTGAATATACCTTCGCTTCATATGTCTTTGGATCAACTATAACATCACCATCATTTTGATAACCCATAAGATATGACGGTGGATTTTCTAATGTAAAGAATCTCCAACTTTCAGTTATGAATGTAAATCCAATAGTCGGATAACCCTCAATTTTGGGGTTCTTCTTAACATAATCTCTAATGAGATTTAAATAATCTTCCCAATATCTTACTTTTGGCCATTTAGCTTTTTCAAGTAAATCAATAGGAAGCCAAAAACCATCAGGCTTTGTATCTGGTGAAATTTCATTTCTGTGAGGAGTCAAAAAGTAAATGTGACCATCTTGCTGCTTCATTCTCTTTAAATCTTTATCAGAGTAGATCTGCTTACAATACTTACCGTATTTTTGAATGTAATTCTCTATTGGAACAAGTACTTTGGCTTCAATTAATTTCCCATGTTCATTACCGCCATAAATTAGATCTGGTAAATCGCCTGACGCAAGTATTAATCCAATTTTAGTTGCTTCATCTTGACCTGTAGCATATTCAATTTTGAGCTTTACACCTGTGAGCTTTGTAATTTCTTTTCCAATTGGTGTATCAAACAAATTCGGGTGTGGCTCATCGTTTGTGTTTCCATTGTAAAAAGTAAAAACCTTTATAGTACTATTTGAACTTTGAGCCTTTACATCCTTGGAATTTATTAAGTTCATACTTAAAATTGTAGCAATTAAAAATGTTGCTATCAGTGTTATTGAAAGTAAACGTTTTATGATTGACATACAATAAACCTCCTTTTTGATTTTTGATTTTGTATTAATAGTTTAATAAATTATAAAAATTTCAATTTAAAATTGACATTTGAATAATAAAAATTTATTACTATGTCGTCTCTTAAATCCACCCCCCTCGTTATTTAAAAATTACTTTGTATTATAGTCCCACCCCCTAATTTTTTAATGTTAGTATAGTAGACAAATATATAAATATTTTAAATAGAGAGTTTGCTAATCCAGTCAAAAGCTTTAAAAATATGCTTATTCCAAAATTGCCAATCGTGACTGCCTTCATCTTCTTCATATGTGACATCTAACCCTTCTCCTTTCAAAAAATTATACAACTCTCTATTTTCTTGAATTAGAAAATCATCCTTCCCACATGCCATGTATATCTTCGGTATATATGCGCCTGTTTCTTTCAGCTTCTTAGCCAGGGCATTTATATCCTTATCACTTCCAATTAACGAATCTAAATCTCCAAATACCCGTCTATAGTATTTGTAACTTGCATAAGCATTTTTGTAATCTGGAGAAATTCCCGCAATTTTGTGAATTATCAATGCTGAAGATAAAGCAATTATCCCTCCAAAGTTCTCATTGTACTTAAGTCCGTTTCTGAGAGCCCCATATCCACCCATCGATAACCCACCAATAAATGTCTTTTCTCTCTTTTGAGGTATGGGAAATACATTTCTTGTAAATTCGATAAGTTCTCTTCCAACAAATTCTCCATGGTATTCTTCCTTTTCTTCATCGTCTAAATAAAAACTGTTCTCGCCCGACGGCAAAAATATTGCAACATTGTATCGCATAGACAACTCAACAATCTGAGCACCATATAACCAATCCATATGATTCCCAGCATAACCGTGCAAAAGATAAAGTGTTTTTAGAGTCTCACTATCAGTATCTTTTATGAAATTTCTGTCTGGTCTGTCCACAGGTAAAATGGCCAAAATTGTAGTGCTTCTCTTTAGCATCTTTGAATAAAAATTGATTTCCATTATGGCCATTTAAAATTACCACCTCTTTTATCGCTTACTAAAATAAGGAATGATCTGTCTAAAAGTTAACTATTCTGTAAAAGGCCTTTTTGGGATTTCCATTTATATCAAACAGCAGTGGCCAGTCCTTGCGTCCTATTACCGGAAAATTATCTTTCCATGTATGTCTGTCACTGATTCCCCACAAAGTAACTGATGTTATAACATCTTTGTATTCTCTAAACACATTAAATACATCTTCATAAACCTTTGCCTGCAATTCTATCATCTCTTGAGTAGGCTCTAAAACATCAGTTCTTCTATCTTCAAACTCAAAAACAGATATATCAAGCTCGGTTATCTGTATCTCAAGGCCCAAAGAAGCATATGTCTCAATTGCTTTTTTCAAATTATCAATAAGATTTTTATCCCATATATTCCAATGAGCCTGAATACCAACACCATCTATTGGAGTGTCCTTATCAAGTAGGTCTTTTAATAGCTTATATGACTTTTCCAGTTTGTAAGGCATTTCGTTATTGTAATCGTTATAAAACAGTTTACCATCGCCGACATATTCTTTTGCTATTTCAAAGGCAATCTTAATATAGTCATCACCTATAATCCTTCTCCAGTTTGAATCTCTGAGCAATTTTTCTGTCTTATCTTCAACAGCTTCATTCACAACATCCCAGGCATATACTATATCTCGATATCGCTCACATACTGTCTTGATATGATCTCTCAATCTTTCAATAACAAGTTCTCTCGATGCATCTTTGCCGTCTCTGTCGCGGAAAACCCATTCAGGTGTTTGATTGTGCCAAACAAATGTATGTCCCCTCATCTGCATATTGTTTTTAATCGCAAACTCTTTTATTCTATCAACTGCTTCAAAATTGTAACGTCCTTCCTCTGGATGTATTCTTTCAAACTTCATGTCATTTTCAGGAGTCAAACTGTTAAAATGTTTAATAAGAATCTCACCATGTATCCCTTTTAAGTCATTTACTGTCACAGCAGCACCAATTTTAAAGTAATCTTTATATTTCTCTGCCAGTGATGGAACAGCACCATTTTGACATTCGGTCATAATTTTAACCCCCTTTCTTTTTGACTTCTTTAATAACCCGGTATTTTACTGTCATCAAGCCCTATATATGTCCCTGTCTCGTCATTTACCTTGCTCAGTTCAAACAACACCACAGCATTTCTGCTCAGCTTAAACTCAAGTGTGACATAGCCGTTTTGTGCTCTCATTCTGCACGTGCTAACATCAGGTTTTGCCACTTCCTTTAGAGTTTGTATCTGCTCTTTTGATGGGAATCTTGGTCTGCCCATGTCAATCCATGTTCTCCATGGATTCCCGTGTTCTTCGTCAATCAATTTTCGCTTGACAAAAACGTCATCAAAGTCAATAGGAATTTCAAGTTTGTATTTTCTTTCATACTCATCATCCTTTTTCATAACCTCGTTCCATGCAACAATTGCAATTGAACCATCTTCTCTTTGTGTTACCAAAATATGTTCGTCTCTGTAGAGGATATTTTTGCCCATTGCATTGAAAAATGTAAACATATGAAATACCGGTTTTGGAATATTGTTAAATGCTACAAGACCAAATCCGCCGTGAAAGAGCGATCTTGGCACATCGGCCTCTTCAAACACATCACTGAACGTCCAGTAAGAGAATGAATCTACATAATCCCCTCCTTCACTGAGCACTCTTGCAAGATAAGCTGCATTAAAAGGTGTATCATGTATAGGACACAGCGGATGGTATGAACTGTTATATTCTGTAATGTGTATTGGTAAATCTGGATATGGTGAATTTTTCACCTTTTCTCTCAGCATTTTAAACTCGTTGAGCATATATTCAATTGGATGAACATCCTGATAAACAAAATGCGGTGTATGATAAGGTGGTTTCCCTGTATATGCATGGCGTGTAATGAAATCTACCGGCACATTATTTTTGTAGCAAAAGTTTAAAAAATCGTCTATCCAATAATCTGAACCACCACAGATTGCCGGTCCACCCACTTTTATATTCTCATTGACCTCTTTGATGGCTTTTGCTGTAACTTCATATAATTTGAAGTATTCTGCCTGGTTTGCATCTTTCCAAAATACATTCAAGTTAGGCTCGTTCCAGATTTCAAATGGCCACTGAATAACCTCTTTTTCGCCATATCTGTCTATAAAATGCTTTACAACACTTTTGATTAACTTTTCCCACTTACCATAGTCCTTGGGAGGGGTGACATTCCCCCTCCAGTAAAATACTGTCTGTGTGCCCGAAGCAAGTCTCGACGGCATGAACCCAATCTCTACAAACGGTCGTATTCCAAGTTCCAAAAATGAGTCATATATTCTGTCAATGTATGTGAAATTGTAAAAAGGCTGTTCAGTATCACCAACCTTATCTTCACGATAAATTCCTACATCGTCATGCAGCAGTCCGTGAGCTCTTATATACTTAAAATCTATATGTCTTTTAACAAAAGAAAGTGCATCCATATACTCTTTTTGAAGCGCAAGACCTATGCGACCACTACCAACACAAAACTTCCAGTTATCAGAAAATATGCCTATTTGCTTGCCTCTCTCAATCTTTATATGCGTCATTAAACTTTCCCCCATTCAATCATATTCTGGCTTTTTGGTTATCTCTTTGTGTTCAATTTAGGAATAGCCGGGGGTGTGGGCAAATTAATATTTTGTGGTACTATTGAGTAATCTATGAGTGCCCAGAAAGCTGGTTTACCATCATAGTATTCATCAAATAATAGTGGAAAGTCTGGCTTATTGAAAACTCCCCTGAGCCATGAATAGTCATCTTTGAGTCCCCAGAATGTAACACTTTTTATTACTTTTTTGTATTTTTTAAATAGGTTAAACAGTTCATAATACTTCTTTGCTTGCTTCAGCAGCATCTCTCTTGACGGTTCAACGTAGTAAACAGAAGAACCCCATTGATAAAAGCTCATGTCAAGCTCTGTAATCTGAATCTCAAGCCCCGGAATTGTACTGAACAGTTTTATTGTCTCCTCAATCTCTTCAACAGACGGATTGTTGACATTTATATGACACTGAAGCCCTACACCGTGAATAGGAATACCTTTAGACTTCATCTTTTTAATCATGTTGTATATAAACATCCTCTTCTGCGGTACCTCGGTGTTGTAATCGTTGTAAAAAAGCTTGGCTTGAGGGTCTGCCTCATGCGCCCATATGAATGCTTTTTCTATATACTCTGGACCACAAATGTTGTACCAGTTCGACCTTCTATACCCATCTGGCTGAGTTTCATCAATGGCCTCGTTCACAACATCCCATGCATATATCTTGCCTTTATATCTCCCAACAACTGTGTATATATGCTTTTTCAGCCTCTTTAAAAGCTCATCCTTTTTCAAAAAGTTACCATTGGAATCTTTGAAAAACCAGTCCGGTGTCTGATTGTGCCAAACAAGGGTATGTCCCCGAATACTTATGTTATTCTTAGTCGCAAACTCAACAAAAGCATCTGCAATTGTAAAATCGTATTTATCAGGTCCTCTTAATACACTTTCTGGTTTCATTTCATTGCCAGGTGTAATACTGTTAAAATGCTTTTTGATAAACTGTGTGTCTGTGTCATTCATAAGTTCCCCATATCCAATAGCTACACCAACTTTAAAGTCATCTTTATACTTTTCTTTTAAAGATGGAAGATCGTAATTTGGTTCTTGCAGTTTCAATGGATCGGATATAGTAAAGTCATCAATCCAGAAAGATAATGTTGGGTCTTGCGCTTCAATGTAAAATTCAAGTTCTTCGATTTTACCGTTCTTGGGCACAGCATAACTTCCACTTATTTCTACCCAACTATCACCTGCAACTTCGCTTGAAGTTATCCAGTCATACCTGTATTGTGCTTCATCAGCCATTTTTCTCTGAACCAAAATCGAAAATCTTTCAAAATCTATTGATGTATGATGTACCCAGATACTGAATCTGTAGCGCTTACCTGGAACAACATATTTGATAATTGGAATCTTTGCTCCGTGCCAGAAGGCTGTACGACCGAATACATAAAGGCTCTTGTTACCTTCATGAAACTTTGAATCATCTAATTTTACTTTTACATTCTCTCCTCTTGGCTGCCAGTTAGTAGTCTTATTTTCAAACGTATCCTTATATACTATAGCTTGCGATAGATAAGCTTCCTCGGTCATTATCTGAATATTGTCAACGTTATATACAGTTGTCTTATCAACTGTTGGATGAATTGCAATTATCAGATTTGCCGGATTTTTCAGTGTTGGCTTCCATTTCACAGCAATTTTTTCCCATTTGTTTGGCATTATTATTTTTTCGCCAAGCTGAATGTATTTTAGACCCTTGCCGTCATCATACAAAGCCGTTATGGAAAATGCTACTGGCTTTTTACCCTCATGCCTTATATAACTTGATATCAGCCATGTCTTGCCTCTTTTCAAAACATCCTTTACATCTATACCGAGGCTGTCCCATATAGATTTTCTGTTTGTAACCTTGATGCTCTTTTTCCCTTCTATCGCCGAGCTTTGATCTGTTGCTATTTTGGCATTACCATATGCAAAGAAGGTCAATGTATCTTTCCCTTCAAAATTCACTGTTGTCACAGACGCTGTCTGAGCTATTACGCCTGGTATCACCGGGTATATCAGTGAAAAGATACTTGATATGATAAAAACAATAACCACAGTCAAAGGTATCACAATCTTATACGCACTTTTTTTCATACTTCTTACCCTCCTTTTACTTCACAAATCTCCAGCAATCCATATAAAACAAGTTACTTCCATTTTCTCCTTTGAACACAAAATACAAATCATGTACACCTGTCACATTCTCAACCTTTGCTTCTACTTTGACCCACTGCGAAGAAGAACTATTTTGTGGCTGAACCTCTGCAACTGCAATTGTTCTGCCATCAACCGAGTCTATCTTGATTTCTACATAGCCTTTCCCGTTGATGTTAGAAACCATCGCCTCAAATTTCTTCGGACCTATATTGCCAAAGTCAACCTTAGAAAGCGCAATCCAGTCCCCACTGTCTATTCCTGTTAAACACATGTTATTGCTTGCATTTGCTTTCTTTGTCGAAATTCCTGCACACCATGCAAATGTTTCTGCCTCAACAGTTTTATATGGATCAACAAACTTAATTTGATTAACACCTTTGTAATCAGCAATAACTTCTTTAATTTTATTTCCCTCAATGTAAAGTTCATTAATATGCGGAGACCTGTAACCCTTGGCAGCCCCCATATCCTTTGCAAGTGTTTGTGCATGATACGCAATGTACCACTTGCCTCTGAATTGGAATATTTGGTGATGGTTGTTGCCACCAACTCCAAAGAAATATCCTGGATTATTTAGTATTACTCCTTTGTATTCCCACGGTCCCATTGGATTTTTACTTGTCATATAAGCTATTACACCAGCTGGTGGACTGCCCTGCGGTCTTGGTCCACTGTAAAAGTTTGTGCAGTAGGAGTAATAGTAAACTCCATTTATTTTGTTTATTCCCGAATCTTCAAACATGAATGGTGCAGGTATTGTTTTCGCCTCACCTACAACACTTATCATATCATCACCAAGCTGCATAACACGTGCAGTGTTTGGCATCGCATCTTGACCCTGCGGTACTCCACCACCAAAATAGATGTAAGCTTTTCCATCATCGTCTACCAGCACTGCGGGATCAAATAACCACACAACTCCTTCAACACCCGGTGTAAATCTCGAAATTAATGGTCTGCCTATCGGGTCTTTCCAGGGACCTATTGGACTGTCGCTGGTAAGAACACCTATGCCACTTGCATTGTTAGCAAAATATAAGAAAAATTTGTCTTTACCATTTATTTTCTTATATGCTATACTTGGTGCCCATGACTGTGTTGCCCACTTGGCAGCTCCGTTTGGACCTGCTACTTCAATTTCGCCATGATCTGTCCAATTGACAAGGTCATCAGATGATATTACAGTAATCTTATTTATCTTGCTGTATGTGTTATCCTTTATGTTCCCGTTTTCATCATATTCTAAAATATCGTTTGTCAAATATACATACACCCTGTCTTTATACACAAGCACAGCCGGATCTGCACCGAATTTGTGTGCTATCAACGGATTCGCATTCGGTGGGATTTTACCAAGTGGCCTGTTTGGTGCTGTATATTCAACCTGTGTCACTGCAGAGTCACTCCCATAACTAATCTTTTCTTTTTCGCATAATAATTCAAAAGACTTAATTGATATTTCTTCTTTTATTGATTCATTGAACTTTTTCTTCTGTCTGAACTGTATCTTTATTAACTTTTTCCACATTCCATCTGTGTCACAGAGTACTTTATTTATATCTCTGATGGTTATTGCAGTTTCATTTTCACTTCTCTTGACAATCTTTACAGTTGCATCTTCAAGTAGTTTATCGACTTTTAAAATGCCAACAACATCAAGCCACTCTGGATGTTTTAATACAACTTCAATCTGTTTTACTTCCTTATTGTCAGGCATGGAATTAACACAAACCGAAATATCATGTTTTGTATCAAGTGTATTATCAAGTGAAATAGTGCTCTCTTCTAAATAGACCTTCCAGTTGTTATCTGTTTTTGTACCTGTGAGTTTATTCTCAAACTTGAAAAAGTCTATATCAACATAGCCCCCAGTCTTTTTAGTTGCAAAATTAAATATCGCAAACCTGTATCCCATAAAATGTTGAGGTAACGTATATATCATTGCCAGATCAGAACCAAATTTTGTCCAGTTAATTCCATCGTAACTGTAGTAAAAATATGCTTTGTCTATCTCAAAATCAAAATCAATTTTTAAGTATACCATCGTCTGCATAAGTTCTTCTCTTGCAACCTCTTTGCCTTTCTCAACCATAACAACATAGAATCTGTTCCCCTGCTTTGTCACACCAATAAAACCATACTCCTTTTGAAATGCAGCAAGCCCTGCATAATCACCATCATTCATATTTCTTACATCCATCAGTATCCAACCTGAACATTTTGGTCCCAATGTACGCTGGGTTAATGTATTTCTTGCCTGCTGCAGATCCTCAACAACATTACAAGTTCTCAGTCTCAGAAAGCCTTTTCTTTCAAGCAAAGACCATTTGGAATTGTCAGGATTATGATTCCATTGCCAAGTCAATCCCAACACCGAGCCATTTGGTGCAGTTTCTTCTGATTCCTTGTTTGTTGATAAAACCTCTTTTACTGAAACAAAATCCACATAGTAATCTACCAAGCCCTTTTCTTTACCTTGTTTTCCTGTTGGTGTGGTCTTTATAAACAAGTATATCGTCTCTATGTCCTGGTCAATTACAAATGTTCCTGAAATGGATGCCCATTCATTTTTATTTACAAAACCCTTTATGAGATCTTTATAAATTTCTTTGCCATTATATGTTATTTTGGCACACAAAATAAACTCTGTCGTTTCAGGCCCATTTTTGTACTTCACTCTGAACGCTGCTTTGTATCTTTTGCCCTTCTCAATTCTACCAGTAAAATTCTGCTGCAATCCTGAATTCGAACCTGACAGAGAATATACGTGTATTATGTTTTTGTTTCCTTCCTTAACAATTTCTAATTTTGCTCCCTCTCTGCCTTTCCATCCAGCTGTCCCTCTACTAAAATCATTATTAACAGTCAGCTCTTCATTTCTTGTCATCTCTAAATTCTTAACCGCTTCAAATCTCCTTGCGTTGGTTTCTGGCTTTTCTTGATAAAATTCGTCGCTTTTTACTACTTCACTTTCAAAACTGCTTTTACCTGGTTTTATAAATTTGAGCGGTACTTTACCATTTTCATCGCCAAAAATCGGCCACCCGTTCTCCCATCTAACAGGAACAAGAACAGGAACACGTCCTACCGCATCATGGTCTTGAAACAACATTGCAAACCATTTTCCATCGGGAGTGTCAATTAAACCTCCTTGAGCAACTCCATTAGATTTATAGCCCATAGTATCACTTAGTGCAAGCCGCTCTTCGTACGGTCCGTCAATCTTGTTTGCCCGATATATGTACTGTTTTCTTATGCTTCCTTTTTCCCACCAAATTGTAGTTATGTAATATTTACCATTAATTTTATATGCATGTGACCCTTCCATGCCATCTTTTTTAGAAGGAATAATAACTTTGTTCAATCCATTAGGGTTAATAGCTTTGTAGTCGGGTGTAAGTTCTCTGATTCTTATTTCAGTTCTGCCGTAAATTATATACGCCTTTCCATCATCGTCGAACAAAAGAGATGGATCATGTAAATATTCATTAAATTCAACTCTTTCCCATGGACCTGTAATATTTTTTGAACTAAAGAGATATGTTTTACCAGTATCTAATGATCCAAATAAAACATAATATTTGCCTTTGTGGTAGCGAATACATGGAGCCCATTGTCCTTTGCCATAAATATTCATCCCATTTTTTAAATTATGCGCATCATTATCTTCCAATCTGTCATAAACATAGCCTATTATTCTCCAATTAACAAGGTCAGTTGAGTGCATTATGGGAACACCTGGTGTCATATGCATAGTTGTACTAACCATATAATAGTTATTTCCTACTCTAATGATATCAGGATCAGGAATATCAGCTAAGATTATTGGATTATAAGCAATCATATTATCTTGTAGCAATTTTGAACCTCCCTGTAGATTGTATGAACTGTATACTTCATTAATTTGACTGCTCACAAATGCAAAAAGTATTAAACAAATAATAAATGTAACAGGTATTACCATCTTTTTTCCCTTTTTCAAATATTCTTTAATCATTTCTTTAACCCCTCATCTGAATTGATTGAATTTAAGGCATGCTCCAAAAAATGGAGCATGCCTTAAATTAGCCAAACTATTTTATTCAATCTCTTCAACCTTAATGTTGTCAATTACAAAGTCTCCACCTTCTGTTATACCAATTCTCAAGCACATGTTCTGTGAGTTATCGGGAATATTTGTAATATTTCCTTCTACTTTGTATACTGTCTGACCTCTATCTATTGTCTTTGAAACATTACCGTACGACTTTGCACCAGACTTTGGTTCGCTGAGTATTGTGCAGGATACTGTCGTCTTGCCTGCTGTTACAGCTTTTAATACTTTTACTTCAAAGCTAATTTTGTAATCATGCCAACCATATATTTTTACTTTTGCAGGATCAGTTACTACATAAATTTCTTTTCCGTCTTTTGACTGATCCCATGTAACTTTTAATGATTTGCCTTTTACAGCTTCTTTGCCTGATACTATAGAAAGTTTAACAGTCTTCTTTGACGAATCTAAGAGTTTGAAATTGTTCTTTCCATCATCGAAGTTAATTGTAAATGGTTTGAATGGTTTATACACAACTTCAACCTTTCCGCTCTGTGCATCTTTTATGTTCTTTTCAATTTGCGGTCTTAAGCTCGACAATGCTGATGCAACAGAATCAGAACTATCAACTCTTCCAAAGATATCCCAATGTGGCATACCCATTAAACCTTCTCCTAATGCTGGATAGAAGGACTTTTTAGCAAGTTCATTGACAAAGTCTACAAGATACTTTGGTCTATTCTTTGCATTGACATCATCATGATTTTTCTGAACGCTTTCTAATAGTAAATTGATAAATTTACCAGCACCAACAGGATTTTTTGATCCCTTCATAATTCCGTATCCATCAGCATCAAACGGATACAAACCAGCTTTGTTATCAGGACCTAATGGCAATGGAGCTGCTTCAAGTTCATCTTCAACTTCTCTTTTATCCTGGTCAAATTTGTACTGAGGCGCAACAAGCATAACAGTCTGTCTCTTCTTAAGACCAGAAACTGTTATGTCCCAGTCACGTGCAAGCCATCCTTCTTTTGCACCCTTCTTATAGAAATTCAATGCTCTTTGTAGTGCTGCATTGTCAAAATTTAACTTTCCTTTTCCTGATTTGTCAACCGAAACAAATGCAACACCATTTGCATAAACCAGTGCAGTTGCTGCCCAGAAGTTTACACCATACCTATCAATCTTTCCATCTTTATTTGTGTCTGCAGTCAATTTCTTTGCCAGTGCAGCGAATGTATCCCAATTCCATTTACCTTTCTTGTAAAGTGCAAGTGGCATCTCTTCTTCATCTATACCCTCTTCTAACATTAAATCCTTATTATATATAACCAGCCATGGAACATTGGAACCTTTTTGAGATGCCAAGTAGTAATGACCATTGTACTTAAATGCATAGTCCATTGCTCTTTTATTAATGTACGGTGCATTTAAATCAACATACTTATCAAGCGGCTGAACAAGTCCTCGTGTAAAGTGTGATGGGAAAGTGCTAACACCACCGAATATAACGTCAATTGGATCGCCTGCAGCCATTCTTGCTATTATTTTGTTCTGCCAGTTGTTCCAATCTGAGTATACGATGTTAACTTTTCCACCATACTTCTTTTGGTAATCTTCTATAGCTTTTGTTACTGCTTTGTTGAAAAGATCTGTGCTTTTAAGACTTTCTTTAGAAAAACCAGGCCTTAGGAACGAAATGTCACCTAATTTGGATGATGCTTCTGCCTTTTGGGTTGTGTTGCTAATGACTACCACAACTGAGGTAATTAAACAAACGATAAGTGCAATTGAAACAAGTTTTTTGAAAATTTTTGATTTTAGCATGATATCAACCTCCCTCTGTTTATTATTTTGATGTATTTTAATCCCTCCTAATTTAGAGGGAATTAAAACCATTTTTAGCCAACAATACCTGTTCTCTCGATGCTCTCTGTAAAGTATCTCTGACCAATTATATATATCACTATTAGCGGCAAGATTACCATCAAACACCCGGCTTCTAACACGGTAGAGCCCATTAGATATATATCTTCTGAAGAGAGGTTATATGCATCTTGTATCATACTCATTCTGTTATTTAAAACAGTTAGCATAACTGAAATTGGAAGGTTTTCATTATAAAACATAGCCGAGACATAATAATCGTTCCAATGCCAAACTATTGAAAAGAGCATAACTGTGATTATTGCACCTGTTGCATTCGGTACCATTATTCTTATAAAGGTTGAAAATGGTCCACATCCATCAATTTTAGCGGCTTCTTCTAACTCAACAGGCATGTTTCTGAAAAATTGCCTGAATACAAAGATGTACAAGCTTGATCTTATACCCATTCCAAAGAGATTTAAAATGTAAAACGGCCATGGTGTGTCTAAAAGATTCACAGTAAGAGGTTTGCCAGTAATAAAACCTAAAAGTTTTCCAATGTATAGAAAATCGAAGTACCTGAACTTTACATACAGCGGAACAATTATTGTCTGTAGCGGTACTATGATGGTAAAGAGCAAGATTGTAAAAAGTATTTCTCTTTCTGCAAATCTAAATCTCGCAAATCCATATCCTACCATCATGCATATAAATGTTTGAATAATAACTGATGGTATGAGCATAAGCAGTGTATTTTTTATTGCTGTTGGATATGATAGAAGTACATTAGCATATTCAAAGTTGGAAAATGTAATATATTTGGGTATCCATATAACGCTCGGATCAAACAAGTCCTCCTTCGACCTCAGCGCATTGCTAATCAGAAACAATATTGGGTAAAGTAATATGTAGCTCATACATATTAAAAATGCATAGAGAAATACATTTTTTAGCACAATGAATAAATGTTTCTTAGCTACTGATTTTGTAACCTCATTTACATTTAATTTTTTACCAATATATGACATACTTAAACTTTTTACACTTTTCATAACTCAGTTCGCCTCACTTTAAATTCAACTTTTTTTTGAAAACCATTACGTCAAATATACCACTCGTTTTCCAATTACTCTGTTAACTATCAGTATAATAACCATAACTACTAAGAAATATATGATGGCAATGGTAGTACTATATTCAAACCGTCCTTTATTTGCTTCATCTACAACCATTCTCATTACTTGATTGCCATAATCGGTGAAATAATCGATGATTGAATATATGATTGCTACATACACTGTGGGGGATATCATTGGAAATGTTATTTTCCAAAACTTCTCCCACTCTGTTGCACCCTCAATTATTGCAACTTCATAAAAGCTCTTCGGTATGTTATGCAATGCTGCCAATATCAGGAGAATCTGTACCCCTGATCTCCAGGTTAAATCGAATATTTTATTTACGATATCTACAACATACATGCTAAACCATCGGGGTATACCGGCATTTATTAACACAGCTCTTAAATTTTCTGCCTTAAAAATTGTTGTAGATGAAGCCACCATATTAGAGGTACTTCCACCTAAAACATTTTCCTTTAACACAGTTATTACAACCCCAGAGGCAATTATTACAGGAAAGAAAAATATTGTTCTGGCAAAAGTTCTTCCCTTGAATTCATCTTTTAGCAGGTATGCAACAAATATACTGAATACAATGACAATAGGCACTTCATATAACATATTGGTAATTGAAGATGTAAGATTTTTGACATAATTCGGGTCTTTTGTGAACGCGTATATATAGTTTTCCCAACCAATGAATGAAAACTCCAATCCTTGGTCCCCTAAACTTAATTTCTGAAATGTATAGTAGACCGAATTTACAAATGGTATTATGAAAAAGACAATCAATCCGATCACCCATGGAAGAACAAACAGTCGACCATACATTGCCTCTTTCTGTCTCAATGTTAGTTTTCTTCTAAAAATTTGTTTAAAAGGATTTGTTTTAATCATTAATAAATTCACCTCTTATTCTATCACTTTGAAGTTTCTCGCTTTAACCACTGTATTATATACCTTCTGGTCTGTTGATGTATAGTTAATTATTATCTCCGTCCCACCTTCAAATTTTACAAGTACTAATCCCTCTTTTAATAATCTGTGTTCTAAAAATTTCTTGTTCTTGATTTTACTTAAAACTGGATAGAGTTCTTTGTAGGCCTTTTTCAAATCATCAAGCCATAACTTGTAATTTGATGAATATAAATAATCGCATATAGTTTCTTTTAATTCATCTTCATTTCGTGCAGTCCAAGTAAACTTTATATACGAACCACTTTCCAATACTTTCAGCTTCCAAAGCCATTCGTTTGAATAGTCATTGAGTGATGGTGTTGAATATGGAATATAGCCACGCAGTACCATCTGATAAAATGGTATTTCATAATCTTCTATTGCAAATTTGCTACTGTAAATGGGAATATCAACAATTTCATTTGCGTTTGTAATGAGATATCCATTTGGCTCAGTCAGCAGCAAATTATAACCTTTATTTTTTACATACCCAACAATTTGCTCAAATATCTTCTCTGTTTGCAATCTATTTATCCGTCTTGTTCCGAAGTCTGAATATAGCATCTTCGAAATTGATGAAATAGAAATATTTTTTGTAAAATTAAGTTTATTAGAAATAGCACTTTTGACAAATCTACCAACATAATTAGGAGATAACATAAACAATACTGGATAATTGTCGTCTGGATAGCACGTTGCAGGCGAATATCTTATAAGCTTTGTAGGAACTTTTTTCATTGACTTTGTTGCAACCACATTTATCGGGTATAATAATGAACCTTTTCTGAAGGTTACAAAATCTACATCAAAGTATACCTTTGTTCTATTTTGTGAAAAGTAGTTCAGCATTTTTTGAAGATCATTTCTACCACCCAAAACACCTTCAGGATCTAAATTTACTGGCAAATTGTAGTAAACACCGTTATTGTACCACCCTGTGTATTTTACAACTACATCTTTAATCCCCAGATTCTTGATTTTCTTGACAATTTCTTGAGCATCCTTAAAAGTTGTCAATGGAATTGTTATATTTCTTGGCACTCCTACAATATATTTAATCTTCTTAACCCCGCCATAGAGTTCAATATAAATTGGTAATTTATCCTGATTATTTTTCTTGAGCCCTTTTTCTTTTATTAAATACTCCCTATATCTTTCTGCCATTGCAACATAATCAGACTTGTCTTTATCGAGGAAATAATATCTTATCGAATATTTTGTCTGCGAGGGTATGCTATTTTCAAATATATTAAATGTCTCTTCATTCCATTGCTTTTCTTTAAAGGTTATACTATCTTGCTCTCTTACAATAAATTCACAAAAAACTTGATTGTATGAGGTTCTTGAACCACTTGTATACGCATTTATGATTGATTTTGAATCACCTTCAGTTATCACTGCTAAATATCCAACATTCCCCTTTTTTAAGCCAAAGACTGGAAGTCTTGCATACTGTGTCACATAAACATTATGTTCTCGAACCAAGGCATAATCAGGACCATAAACACGCTGTGAATATTCTTCGTTGCCCTTCTTGTTATTAAAGTTTATAACAGCACCACAACCGTCTGGAACAACTATATATCCACTTTCTTTAATGCTTCCTGCACCGAAAAAAGGCAGAAGTTGGATTGAAACTAATCTATATTTATCTTTCTTTATCTCTCTTATTTGATTCACAAGAATATCAACATTCACATAATCATTATTAATAGTGACCGAAATAGGCAATATAAAACCCTCTTTTTTAAAGGTATATGTTGCAATAAATCCGTCTTTTATCTTTTTAATTTTTAATCCCTTTTTCATGGCAGACCCAGCATAACTGTTTACTGTTTGCACAGTGTATGATTCCATGAATGCATACTTTAAAACCATCTGCGAAGCGAGCTGGGTTCGCATACTACCTGCCGCAATAGGATCATCACGCCAGTTTTCTGGATTGCTTAGCCAAACTGTGTTTGTCTTTTTGTCAAGTACTTTAATATATCCATATTTTTCATTTACATACAATTCAAATCTGTCGTTAGATGCCATTTTTTTGTAAGTTACATTATTTGCCAAAGCAAATTGAGAAAATTGCACGTACCCCAGAAGAACTAAAACACTAATTGATATTTTTAAAATAATTTTAAGTCTTCTATGCAAAATCAATTTGAATGCCTCCTTTTTCAAAACCTCGGCTATATCCTCAATAAAATCTCGCTGTAAATATTCGAAATAAAATCTATTAACTGTCCAAAAAGCGTAAGCATCAAAACAAGTATGAAAAGTATAATTCCAACTCCAATTACGCTCAAAACCATTGTTCCAACAGTTTTTCCTGCCGAAAATTGATGCGCTGCTTTCATCGCATTAAACAAACACACAATTAACCACAAAACACCTATCATCCTTACAAAATTTATAAACATTGCTTCTTCTGCTATCAAGAATTGACTCATTATAACTGCCAATAATGTACAAATAATATATGGCACCAGTGAATATGCTGAGAATACCCACACTTCTCCGAATTTACCCTCACCCTCCATAAGTGTTGTTACCATCCAGTTAGAAAGAACCCAGAAGAAGAATATCCCAACAGTACTTGAGAAAAGGGATATTATATTGATTTTGTCTTGCCTGTACGGATTAAATATGAAACCTGTATACTGTCTATTTATGACCATTGTTATAAAAAACAGAAATACTATTAAAATTGCTAATCCAATAGAACCTTTTCTCTCTTCTTTTAATTCCTCGAAACCTCTAAATGGGTGTAACATTGTATGAATTGGATATTTGTATTTGCTTATCTTCTTTGTATATATTTCTTGAGCCGAAACAGGCTTTTTGAATCGCTTTATTATAATGTACAAAGCTATTATCAATACTATTAAAGTTGTTGCAAGTACTCCAAAGTTTCTTTTCAAAAACTCATTTCTGAGGTTCTCTTTTGCTTCTGAATAATCTTCTTTGTCATTTGCTAATCTAAAGTAATACATTGCATCTGAATATCTATCCATTCTCAAAAGTGCTTTGCCCAAACCAACCTGCGCAAGAGCAAAGTTGAAATCCATCTTGTGAACCTGCCTCCATAAATCTCTTGCCTCATCATACTTACCTTCGTTGTACAAAATAGTAGCTTTATGTACTAAGCTGCCAAGTTTGGTTTCTTCAAAAACAGTAATTGCTCCTTTCAACTTATCAAGTACAAGCAGAGTATTTCCTATACTATCAACTGCTACTGGGTCCCTAAATGTTCCTATCTGGTCACCCTTGCCGCCACATATAAATAGCAAATTAGCATTTTGGTCATACTGGAATATCCTTCCTCTCTCGTAGTCAAGAGCATTTATAAAGCCATCGTTTGTTACGTCGATATCTATAAAATATGTATCTTCAAGCTCTTTCCCAGAATATTTTGGAATATCACCATAATCCCTTGTTTGACCTTTTTTCTTATACCAAAGAATATTTTCACCTAAGTAGTTTAGTTTTCTAATCTCACCTTCACTAATATCTGTAAGATTTGATGTCGTATATATAAACCCGTCTTTCCCTATGTCAATACTCGTACATTCTGTCGGCAAGTATCGTACCATTGATGATTTTTGTTCTTTTGTAAGAATACTTTTCCAAATCCTATCTACAAGGAGTTGCCAAGTTACAACAACTTTGTTGCTACCATAAAACCCTAAAAAGTTTCCATTTTGATCAAACATATAAGCACCCTCGAAGCTACCCAAGGAGAGCACATAAATAACCCCTGCATTGTCAACAACAACTTTGAACGGGACAAAATCTTTTTTTGCTGCTTTTAAATCTGACACCGGTTTTTCTATAGTTTTTACTAATTTACCATCTTGATTTACTACTAAAACCACCTTTGCACCCTTGTCGCAAATGTAGATAAAACCATCTTTATCAACAAATATGCCTTCTGGCTCTACAAGCTGAATATCGCCATTATTATCAAAGAACTTATCAATCACTTTTATCAATTTGAAATGCTGGTCAAAAATCACAATTCTTTTATTCCCACTGTCCATTATGTAAACATTGTTTTTACTATCTACATAAATATCTGATGGATTTTTAAATGCTCCAACACCCAAATCTTCGCCTCTAACCCATTTATTAGGAAAATAACCTGCTGCACTTGGAATCTCGTGCAGATATACATCATAATTGTACTGATAATAAGGCACTTCTCGCATGTCTTCTATTATATACGCATATGCACTTATATTACCGAACCACTGAAATATTAAACCTACTAAAAATACAGTAATTAGTTTTGCATATACTCTTCTTTTTATTTTCACTGTCCTCACCTTTACTTTCATAGTTTAACATAGAATATTTAATAAGAAACACCTTTTACTTTATACCAGCATTCACCATGGTTTCCATAACACTGCTCTGCGAAATTATGAAAAGGACTATTGGCGGTATCATTAGCACCAATGCAACAGCTGCTCCAACTCCAGCACGTGCAATACCTGCTGCTGCTATCTGGGACATAAGTGTAGGCAATGGTTTGAGACTCTCACTGAATATAAACGAACCTCCTGTCTGATTCCACAACTGCTGAAACGACAAAATCATCAGTGTAAGCCATGCTGGTTTGACATTTGGCATAACTATTCGCCACCAAATTCTCAATTCACTTGCTCCATCAATCTTGGCAGCTTCTAAAAGTGCATCTGGAATCTGTGTCATAAACTGTCTCATCAGGAAAAGCCCTAGCGTCATTTGCCAAGCAGGGAAAATCAGAGCACCATAAGTATCGATAAGCTTTAAATTCGACATAATAATGTAAAGAGGAATATAGGTAACCTGTGGTGTAAAAAGCAATGCAAGAACAATTACCTCGTTTATAATCCTCTTTGCTGCAAACTGATGTTTGGCAAGTGGATAAGCAGCCAACGAAGCTATTAAAATATGTCCTACAGTTCCAACTACACAAATAAACAAGCTATTAAAAATATACCTTGAAAATGGCACCCACATGTTTGTTGCAAGTTGAAATAGTAAGACAAAGTTATCAAGCGTAGGACGTCTTACATAAAGACGCGGTGGAAAGATAAAAATCTCATCAAACGGCTTGAACGCATTGACTATTGTATAAATTAGTGGCAATGCCATAAATACGCCTAAAATCGCCAGAATAGCAAATATAACAAGATTACCAGCCATACTCCTGTTTTGCTTTCTCCATGCCAATGTTGCTTTTTTGCTCAATTGATTTCACCCACTTTTTTTAAAATTTAATAATTGTTTAATCAAAGGAGTATCTTCTCAAAATTGATGCAATAACCTTGTTAGTCAAAAGCATCGCTATAAATAGGATTACCGCAATTGCTGATGCATAGCCCATCTCAAACCTGACAGTCCCGTAGTCAATAAGATAAGTCACCACAGTATCAGCACTGTATTCTCTTGTTGGGAGTCCACCAAGAGCCATTACAACTGTGCTCACACCAAACGATGCACCTATCTGCATAACCGCACCAAACATAAGCTGCGGTGCCATTTGAGGAATAGTTATATAAAAGAGTTCCTGAAATCTATTTCTTATACCATCAATTGCACCTGCTTCAAACAGCTCTCTGTCAAGGTTCTGAAACCCTGCAACAAAGGCTAAAAATCCTGCGCCCATGCTAAGCCACAGTTGAACTATTATAATTACCCACAAGATATAGTTTGGATCCTGCAACCAGTTGATAGGCTCATTTATAATGCCAAGTTTCATTGCCCATCCATTTATCAACCCATATACATCGCCGCTGAAGATAAATGACCAGATGAAAAACACATTGCCAGCAAGCGATGGAGAGTAAAATACAAGGGTTAAAAATGCTCTCAGTTTTGGATTAAATTCGCTTATAAACCATGCAAGGAAAAAAGACATAAAATAGCTAAGCGGTCCTGTTAAGCATGCAAATATCAGTGTATTCCTTAAAACTTTTAAAAATATCTTATCGCTTAGAAACAATCTTATGTAATTGGACCAACCAACCCATTTGGGTGGCTGAAGCATATTGTAGTTTGTAAAACTTATAAATATTGAACTGACAACTGGTATTAACGTAAATATTGTAAACAACAACATATAGGGTGCAATCATTAAATAACTGGCTTTGTTCTTTTTTATATCTTCAATTAGTCCCATTTTAAAATCTCCCTTCCTGGATTTATAAAACAGGCTTCAAAAAACCGTCTTTTATTGCTTGTACGAACTCAATTCTATCCTCTTTCTCTCAAGCTCATCATTGATCTCTTTTGTATACTTCCACAAGCTCTCTCTAGGATTTATTCCCTGATAAACAACTGCAGAAAATGCACTGTCTATACTTCTTGTAATATAATAACTACCAGGAACTTCCTCTATTTCTTTTACATACTTCCACTGTGATTCTAAATTTTCCATCTCTTCTTTGTTCCACGGAAGTCTTTGAAAAGCTGTCAAATTTGCTGTGTTGTACCTTGCCGCTGTTCCCATCAGCATCTCAAGTTCTTTACCAAACTGTGTTTGTATCTCATCAGACGTCCACCATTTCAAAAACTCCCAGCAAGCCTCTTTATTCTTACTTTTCTTTAATATAATGCATGCCGTGCCTGAAGCACCTGTTGATCGGTCTATTTCGCCGTTTGGCTTTCTAACACCTGGAATAGGTGCTATGCCCCATTCATTTCTGATCTCTGGTGCTGCTGTTGCAAGCAGATTATATGTTGTATAAGGTGCAATACCCAGAGGCATTTCACCAGTTCTGAATCTGTTGTAAAAATCATAAATGAGCGGCAGATTATATTTTGTGTAAAAATCTGTCCATGTCTTGAATGCCGCAACAGCTTCTGGCCTATCTAACAGTGTTCGTGTCTTTGTTTTGTCGTAGAAGTTACCACCAAACTGCAACAACAAGGTCGGAAATAGATTTCTTGCTCCAAGACCTGCGTCAATAGCTTCTAGCGCATCTATTCTTTGATAAGGCAAACCTACCTGAAGATTGTATCTTTGTAATTTTGCAATAACTCTGTACATATCATCCCATGTTTGTGGAAGTTCTATATTAAGTTCCTCCAAGATATCTTTTCTGTAAAACATCATGTAAAAATCTTGTGTAACTGGCAGTCCATAAACCCCACCATTATATGTGTACGGCACAAGCGCTGTAGGTGCAAACCTTTTCTTTACCTGTTCAAAATCTTTGAACTTACTCAAATCAACAAGTGCACCACGAGCAGCTAAGTTAACAGGCTGTGCTCTCGAAACAGTTAAGACCACATCAGGTCCTTTTCCAGCGAGTATAGCCTCAATCAAGCCTGCCTGCACTAAACTTACATTCACTTTTATCCCTGTCTGCGGTGTGAACGAATCATTTATCAAATCTCGTATAATCTGGGCCTGGTCACGCCCTCCACCAACCCATACTTTGATTACCTTTTGACCTTCATATACTTCTCCAATGTTGGTGTAGTCTTCAATAAAGGAGTATATAAATGCCTTAAATGAATTTATGAATTTGCTAGCCATTGAAGCTGTCGGCGATGGAAGTTTTGCATCAGGTGAAGCAACAAGTATATAATCAATTTCCAATGGCTGATCTCTTCTGTAAGCAAGCCAAGATGACAAACCGCTTAAATTATCTCTGAAATTTGAAATCCTACCAGGTATACTATCAGTATCTTTAGCCATATCTCTCAGCTGGAGAGCAACCCTTCGTAAGAATTCAGCTTCTCCACCCTTCTGCCCAGCCAGTTTCTCAAACAGTGTTGCTTCTTCTTCTAACTCATTGCTAAATTTCAACAAAGTCTTTACAAGCCCAGGTATCTGCTCTTCAAGAAAATAGTCTCTGTACAAATCTGGAGATGTACCTGTTATCATTATAATCTTCCTGTAAAGGTCATTCAGTCCTCTGGCTGTATTTTCAACTCTACTAAGTATTTCTGCAAATGAACCTAGGGTAGCTTCTAATTTGATTTCATGAAGTCCTTTTGTCAGATAAACCAAGTATGGTTTGTCTTTCTGCCCTATAGTCTTCATATACCATCTTATACTATAAGGAAATTCAATATCTTCTGCCTCTTTAAACGGAACTTTCCCATCAATATAAAGTTTTCTGTGAACAGACAAGCCACGAACAAAGTTCTGACGTGCTTTGATTGCTATTTTATAATAGCCATCTTCTGGAACTTCAATCTTCCAGCTTATCCACATCCCTGGATATCGCCAGTTCCATTGACCTATTGTATTTAATCTAATTTTTGATACATGGTAAGGTTCTGTCGCCGGATCTGTTCTGTCATATGTAGGATATAGAATAGGATCAGATTTTAGATATGGATGCTCACCTTGAACTTTGATAACAATGTCCTTTGAAACTTTATTTGTCATGTCATTCTTTTTTATGTAATCAGCATAGGAAGGCAACTTTTCTGGGTTATAGATGATTAGCTGTTTTAATGCAAAAGGTTCTCTTATGCTTACAAGTCTTATCGTGTGCTCACCTTGAGTAAAATAGAAAGGCAATGATTTGTTATAAAATCCCTCTGTATCAATGAAATCTACTTTCTGCCATCTCGGATCTTCCTGGCATTTCGGTCTCAAATCATTGTCTTTTTTATCCTTTCTTATCCCTGTTGTATCTTTCCATACTCTGTAAAAAGTCACTTTCTGAGCTTCTTTGTACGGGATTTTACCGTCAATCATCACAGCAACTTCTATACCCAAACCTTTACCAGGCAAAGGATAATACTGAAGAGCCATATTATACAGACCTGTTTCAGGAATATGTACCTTCCATTCGACCCAGCCCCCTTCTTTTTCCCACAAAAGAACATCATTCTGTCCCTTAAATTCCGCCACTTTTTTAAGAAATGCATTCTCTGAGTTGGTGTAATTTATCGCTTTAAAAACAATTGTATTTTGAGGCTTTTTTGCATTTTCTACCTTTTTCAAATATTCTTGAAGAGTTGATATTCCTTCAGAACCGAACGACATCGTTTTCAAAAGCAAGAACACTATAATACACGCAAAAGTTATTTTTAGTGTCTTCGATATTTTTGAAAACCTATTCAATTTTTATCAACTCCTTTTATTTTAATAAGTTTGCTGCATTTTCCTTCATTAAACTACAATTAGCTTGAGAAGATTTGTTATTTATACATTTCTTACTTAGACTATATTCATTTAGGATTTGGTCAATTTTAAAAGCGTAATTTTTACTAAACTAATTACTGTTGAGAGCCTTTTCAAATTCTAATATTCCAAAAGGTAAGTTATGTTTCGTCTATATTATATTATCTTAAACGTTCATTAGTCAATAGTTTTTAGTAGCATTATATTAAAAAAGTTGTACGTATACAACATGAATTTTAATCCCATTTAAAACTTTGTTGTTTTTTCGAGTAATAACAAATGAATAAAAATTAAGATGAATTTGTTGTAACCTGTCGAATAATGTCGAATTATGACTTTAAATTTGCTATTTAAATTTTACAGTTTAAAGATTTATATATTGTTATTATTTTCCTGACATTAACACATTTTATTTTAATCTATTTTCGATCAAATGACTTCATAACTGTTATCATTTCTCTTTTGCACACTTAAACCCTGCAAAAGCGATTGTTTGCTTGAATAAAATTTATTGTAAAAAGATTAAAAAACTCCTTGACATAAAATTGCAACGATGGTATAATAGCAGTGTAAGAAAAATGTCGAAATTTGTTGAAAGGAGGAAGATTTGAAATGAAATCAACAGGCGTTGTTAGAAAGGTTGACGAGCTTGGCAGAATAGTTCTTCCTATCGAACTTAGAAGAACACTTGACATTGCTGAGAAGGATGCTCTTGAGATCTTCGTTGATGGTGACAAGATAATCCTCAGAAAGTATGAACCAGCTTGCATCTTCTGCGGCAATGCAAAGGATGTTATCTACTACAAGGGCAAAAACATCTGCAAAGACTGCATGGATGAACTCAAAAAGAGCTAATTGAGCAAAAGAAGAAAGACACAACAAGAATAGAGGGCAGAAAAAATCATTCTGCCCTCTATTCTTTTTCATTTAAATTCATTGCTTTCAATCATAATCTTGTATACCTTGTTTTTAGGCAAATTCAGCTCATCTGCAACCATCTTTGCTGCCTCTTTTTTTGAAAATCCTTGCAAAAACTTTTCTTTGAGCCTTTCTCTTATAAGCTCAACATTATCATCTTGTGTTTTTTCTTTAGCATCTTCATAACCTCTCACAACAAGCACATATTCACCCTTGGGAGGATTTTGTTTGAAAAACTCTATCGCTTTTGAAAGATTTGTGAGCATGACACTCTCATGCACTTTTGTTATCTCTTTGACAATACTTATCTCCCTATCCACTCCAAAAATTTCAGCCATCTGAGAAAGTGTATCTAAAAGTTTGTGGGGAGCCTCATAAAATATGAGTGTCCGCTTTTCATATTTTAAGCTTTCAAGCTTTTCTCTCTTAGCTCTTTTATTTTTGGGTAAAAATCCCTCAAACACAAAGCCGTAGGTGTTCTGCCCAGAGAGCACCAAAGCACATACAAAAGCAGAAGGTCCGGGCACCACTGTAACCTCTATACCTTCTTCTATGCACCTTCGAACAAGCTCATACCCAGGGTCTGAAATAAGAGGCATTCCCGCATCAGACACAAGCGCAATCTTCTTGCCGCTTTTCAGCTCATGTATAATTTTCTCTTCTTTTTCTTTTGGGCTGAACTCATGAAAAGAAACAAGTTTCTTTTTTATCCCAAAATGGTTCAAAAGCTTTATGGTGACCCGTGTATCCTCACATGCAATAAAGTCTACCGAATTTAAAGTATCTATAGCACGTTTTGACATGTCATCTAAATTTCCAATTGGTGTTCCAACAATAAATAGTTTCCCACTCATTCCTTTTCATCCTCGCTGCCATTTTGCTCCTCAAGGTAATATTCCATCTCATCTATAAACAGTGGCTTGTCAACTTTTAGCGAACACTGTTTGCCTTTTTTTGCCTCTATCAGCACAAGTGAAGACTCTTTTTCCTTGTTCTGGTGAACAAATCGTATAAGGCTTGGTTCTAACTTGTAAAGTCTCAAATAATAGAGTGCATCTGTAAGTCTGTCGCTCCTGTAGACCATGTAAAAACGCCCGCCAAACTTCAAGATCTGCATTGCGCTTCTCACAACATCTTCAATGGTGCACATAATCTCATGTCTTGCGATGGCTTTTTTGATGTTTGGATTTATTGTTCCGCTGCTTACCTTCCTGTAAGGTGGGTTTGTAAAAACTACGTTTGCAAACTCAGAGCCAAAAATCTTGAGTGCATCTTTCAAATCAGCATTTATCACTTCAATTCTGTCCTGAAGATTGTTTATATTCCTATTCAAAATGGCAAGGTCACAAACTTCTTTTTGTATCTCCAGAACATAGAGTTTTTTGAACTTTTTGCCTTTTGCCCACAGCAAAATGGGGATTATCAGATTCCCTGTGCCAAACTCAACTACAATGTCATTTTTCTTAAGCTGTATAAAATCGCTCAAAACCACGGCATCTGTACCATACAAGAAAAAATCTGTATCTTGATATATACAGTAGTTCCCTATCTTTAAATTTTCCTTCCTGAGCATACTTCTACCTCTTTGCCTGCAAAATTGATAATATGACAATGTTATTATTCAGATGAAAAAATTCTATTCATTTAGTGTTGTTTTTTTTAGTAAAAGCATTATAATATATTATAGTGCCCTTGAAAATATTTGACAATCTCAAAAAGAGGAGATTTGTTATGAAGGTTTGTATTGTAGATGACGCCCATTTTATTAGGATAATGTTAAAAGACATCTTTACATCACTTGGGCACCAGGTTATAGCAGAGTTTTCTTCCGCCTCAGATCTCATAGAGGAGATAGAGGACCTCAAACCTGACATTGTAACACTTGACATAACCATGCCTGATATTGATGGACTTACTGCGACGCGTATCATTAAAAATATACTACCAGAAACAAATGTTATCATAATTTCTGCCATCTCTCAGCCAGATATTGAAAAAGAAGCAAAAAAATGTGGTGCTTTTGAGTTTATAAGAAAGCCATTTTCAAAGCTGGCAATTGAGCATGTTTTAAAACAAATTGAAGAAGAGCAAAATAGCAAAAATGGGGCTGTGCGATAAGCCCCTTTTTGATTGAAAAATTTTAGAAGTACAAATCCCTCACACCGTTTCTTATCATCTCAAGTCTTTTTTCTGTCTCTTTGCGCATTCTCTCATCTTTTATTTGATTTAAGCTCTCATATATCAAGCGTCTTCCAACCTCTTTTGTCTTTTCAGAACCATAGTCCTCTAAATACTCCATAAAAGTCAAAAGCGCATTTGGTGTGCAAAAGTCTTGAATATCACCTGTCTTTGCATACTGCATAAACAAATCCCCTGTTCTCCCTTTCCTATAACATGCAGTGCAGTAGCTTGGAATATAACCTGCCTCACAAAGGGTTCTTATGACCTCATCTGGACTTCTTTTATCTTCTACCTCAAACTGTGCAAGGTCTTCATCTAAATCACCCGTGGATTTTCCTTCATACTCAAGTGTGTAGCCGCCAACACCTGTGCAAGAACCAGCGCTGATTTGCGATATCCCAAGGTCAATTACTTCTTCTCTAAAACCTGGCCTTTCACGGGTAGATAAAATCATGCCAGTGTAGGGCACGGCAAGTCGAATTATTGCAACAATCTTTTTAAACTCTTCATCAGAGACCAAATAAGGGTATCTTTCTTTTGTCACCTCAACACCTTCTGCAGGTCTAATTCTTGGCACAGAAATTGTATGCGGACCTACTCCAAACCTTTCCTCAAGATGCTTTGCATGCAAGATTAGTCCAACAACCTCAAATTTATAGTCATAAAGCCCAAAGAGCACTCCAAGCCCAACATCATCAATTCCTGCCTGCATTGCTCTGTCCATTGCCATCGTGTGCCAGTCATAATCTGACTTTGGCCCTTCGGGGTGCATGTATTCATAGGTTGGCCTGTGGTATGTTTCCTGGAAAAGTACATAGGTGCCTATTTTTGCTTCTTTTAGCATTCTGTATTCTTCAATGGTTGTTGCAGCGATGTTGACGTTCACCCTTCTTATGTTTCCTTTTTCTTTATATACTGAATATATTGTTTTAATGCTATCTATAACATATTCAATTGGCGCTTCTTTTGGGTCTTCGCCAAGCTCAAGAGCAATTCTTTTGTGCCCAAGAGATTCAATTATTTCAACCTCTTTTCGTATCTCATCCATTGTGAGCTTTCTTCTTTTCATCTTTGTATTTGACCTGTGATAACCACAGTATCGGCAGTTGTTTACACAAAAGTTGCTGATGTAAAGAGGTGCAAAAAGTACAATTCTTTTACCATAAATCCTCTCTTTTACCTGTCTTGCCGCCTTAAAAAGCTTTTCTAAAAGGTCTTTGTCCTCTATATAAAGAAGGGTTGCAACCTCCTGAGGCTCAAGTCCATTTAGCTGCAAAGCTTTTTCAATTATTTCTTCTGCTCTCTCAATATTTTTGCTTCCCTCTTCAAGGATATCATAGACCATCTGGTCATTTATAAAATCAGCTCTTTCCCATTGATCTTTTCTAAACATCTCAAAATCACACTCCAATTTCTTATTTAGTAAGAGCACTTTTTACCTTAACACCTGGCAAGCTACCAAGTTTACCTGTGAGCGCACCAATCTCATCAGTTGTCCCATCAACAATGAGCGAAATCACACAAAGCCCTCTTTCTTTATATGGTATACCCATTCTCCCAACAATAATATCACCATGGTCACTTAGGATTTTGTTGAGCTTATCTGACACCTCTTTCCTGTTCTCAACCACAATTCCAATAACTCCAATCCGCCTTTCCATAAAAACACCATTCCCTTTTCTAAAAAAATAAATCCACCTCTCCTGACTTTTTTAACCTTTTTAGCCAAAAGAGGTGGATACAAGCCTTATTCTTGCTGACTTCAATCCAATTCCCCTCCTTATCAGGCTACTTTGCCCTCTAAGTCAGGAGCAAATGTTTTGTTTGTTAATATTATAACATAGTTTTTAGTAAATTAAAACACTATTTTAATCTCCTTCAGCAAAAATATCTTTATTCACTTCAAACTACAGCATATATGATATAATGATAGTAAGCAATGAGCAACAAAAAATAAGCAATGAGCAACAAAAAAGTGGCAAAAGGAGTTGAAATAAAATGGCTGTTTTCTTTTTATTTTTGATATGCTGGGCAGTAGGTTTTATCCTCTTCGCAAAAATCTCCTTAGATCAAGAAGAAACTACTGAACTGCCTGATGTGAAAGTCTCGGTCATTATCCCTGCTCGAAATGAAGAAAAGAACCTTCCCTTCTTGCTCGAGTCGCTCAAAAGACAGTCTTTAAAGCCCTATGAAGTAATAGTTGTAAACGACTTTTCAGATGACAAAACAAAGGAGATTGCAAAAAGCTTTGATGTGAAAGTAATCGATAACCCTCCAATTCCAAAGGGCTGGACAGGAAAAAACTGGGCTTTGTGGAACGGGTATTTGCACTCATTAGGACAGATTCTAATCTTTTTAGATGCTGATGTTCGACTCTCTGAAGATGGCATTGAAAAGCTCACAAAAGCACTTTTTAAATCCAAAGGAGCAATCTCTGTAATTCCATATCATAAAACTGAAAAGTTTTACGAAAAGCTGTGCATGATTGTCAACATACTTGGTGTTTTTGCCTTCACATCACCATATGAGAGAAAAAGCAAACAAAAAGGACTTTATGGTTCATGCATTGCACTTTTCCGAGAAGATTACCAAAAGATAGGTGGTCACAAAAGCATCTGCAGCAAAGTGACAGATGATTTGAGCCTTGGCAAACGCTTGAGTAGCTTCAACATCAATATAGAAAATTATCTTGGTATTGACACAGTCTGGTTCAGAATGTATCCAAATGGTATTAAAAGCCAGGTTCATGGTATTGCAAAAAGTGCAGCGCTTTCAATGCAGCTTCTACAAAGAAAGACCACAATCTTAATTGCTCTGTGGGTTTTAGGACTTTCGTTGTCAGGATTTTTGACACCTTTTTTGTTTTTTGCACACCATTCTCTTTTTAAGATATTTTTGTTAGCATATTTACTTTATTTTGTCCAGATTCTCTACCTTCAAAGATACATAGGAAATTTTGGAATTGTGATGCCTCTTTTTCATTTTGTATCTACAGCTTTTTTCCTGTTCATGGTTTTATACTCATTTTACCAGGTCAAATTTACAGGAAGTGTGTGGTGGAAAGGAAGACAAATAGAAGTAGGGGGTAAATAGGGATGATTGTTTTTATCGTGCTATTAGAGTTTTTTTGCGGTTCTCTCATGTTCTCTTACTGGCTTGGAATGCTATTTAAAAAGGATATAACAGCTGTTGGAGATGGAAATCCCGGTGCATTTAATTTGATACAGGCAGTTGGGTTTAAAATTGGGCTCTTAGGTGTTGCCTTAGACTTTTTAAAAGGTTATTTTCCTCTTGTGTACTTTGTTGAGAAAGGCTACCTTCCAAAATCGTATATAATTGCCGGAGCAATTGCACCAATCTTGGGCCATGCATTTTCGCCTTTCCTAAGATTTAAAGGCGGAAAAGCAATTGCAACTACATTTGGAGTGTGGAGTGCTACAACTCGTTTTAGGGTTTCTCTTTTCTATGCGGTAGTACTTGCCCTGCTCTTTTTAATAGCAAAAAAGCTAAAGCATGGTGGTCCTACCTCAACAGAAGAGGATGCTTTTATGGTAGTGCTCGGTTTTACAATTGTGGGAGCATATCTTTATTTGAATAACTTTTCGGTCTATCTTTTGACTTTGTGGTTTTTAAACCTAATTATAATGATATATAAAAACAAGGAAAAACTTGCTACTTTTTATATTTCGCTCACTGATAGACAACATGAGATAAAAAAATAAATTCTTTTTCCTCAAAAGAATAGTTTAGTATCTTTTGTCCTGATAATGTTTTGTATAGCAAGTAATGCCTACTGTTTTTGTAAAATTTATGTTATACTATTTATATGCTATACTTTATTGAAAGGAGAAGTGATTGACTTGCACAAAAAGTGGTGGAAGGAAGCTGTTGTATATCAAATCTATCCTCGAAGCTTTTATGACTCAAACGGTGATGGAATTGGAGATTTGCCAGGAATAATAGAAAAACTTGATTATCTACAAGAACTTGGAGTGGATGTCATTTGGCTAAATCCTATTTACAAATCTCCAAATGCAGACAACGGCTATGACATCAGCGATTACTATGACATCATGGATGAGTTTGGTACAATGGAAGACTTTGATAGACTCTTGAATGAAGCCCACAAAAGAGGAATTAAAATTGTAATGGACCTTGTTGTGAACCACACATCTGACGAACATAAATGGTTTTTGGAGTCAAGAAAATCAAAAGATAGTCCTTACAGAAACTTTTATTTCTGGCGACCTGGGAAAAACGGCGGACCTCCCAATAACTGGACATCCTTTTTTGGTGGTTCTGCCTGGGAGTATGACCCACAGACTGGAGAGTACTATCTACATCTTTTTGCAACAAAGCAGCCCGACCTCAACTGGGACAATCCTCAGGTCCGTCAGGAAGTTTATAAAATGATGAAGTGGTGGCTTGACAAGGGTATAGACGGTTTTAGAATGGATGTGATAAACCTTATCTCCAAGGTGGAAGGACTACCAGACGATAGAGAAGGCGAAAAAAAAGGAGGACTTGTTGGTTTCAAATACTATGCAAACGGTCCGCGCGTTCATGAATATCTGCAGGAGATGAATAGACTAGTCTTGAGCAAATACGACATTATGACAGTAGGTGAAACTCCATTTGTAACTCCTGAGATTGCAAAGCTGTATGTGGAGTATGACAGAAATGAGCTTAATATGCTCTTTCATTTTGAACATATGGACATGGACTGTGAAGGTAGCAAATGGAATGTAAATCCCTGGAAATTAACTGATTTGAAAAAAATAATGTACAAGTGGTATTTGGCATTGAAAGACAAAGGCTGGAATTCGCTTTACCTTAACAATCACGACCAGCCAAGGATGGTCTCACGTTTCGGCAATGATAAAGAATACAGGGTTGAGTCTGCTAAGCTTTTGGCAACTTTGCTTCATACATGGCAGGGAACTCCTTACATCTATCAAGGCGAAGAGATTGGCATGACAAACTGCAAGTTTGAAAGTATTGATGAATTCAGAGACATTGAAACACTTAACTTTTACCGTGAAATGAAGGAAAAAGGTATGTCAGATGATAGCATTTTAGAAATCCTGAACAAAAGAAGCAGAGACCATGCAAGAACTCCAATGCAATGGGACGACTCAAATAACGCAGGGTTTACAACAGGAAAGCCGTGGATAAAGGTAAATCCAAATTACAAAGAAATAAATGTGAAGAAGGCTCTTGCTGACAAAGATTCTATCTTTTACTACTACAAAAAACTTATCCAGCTGCGAAAAACACATCCGGCAGTTGTATATGGTGATGTTCAGATGCTTTATGAAAATGATGAAAAAATCTTTGCATACACAAGAAGCTATGGAAATGAAAAACTTCTTGTTGTTATGAACTTTTCAGAAGAAGAAGTGGAATTTTGCGCACCAAAAGAAATATTCTCCAATCAACCTGAGCTTTTAATCAGCAATTATGAGGTTGAAGATGATATTCAACAAAAAATTGTTTTAAAACCATATGAGTCGAGGGTATATAAAATATAAGAAGGTAAAAAGGGCTGTCAATGATGACAAAAACAGCCCTTTTGTTTTTAAAAAGTAATTTTCAAAATTCTTATTGACAAAATTAAAAGTTGTAATTATAATAAAATTGTAATTAGTTCAATACTAAAATAAGTTCACAGGGGGCGACCAAGATTAATGATCTAAATCTATTGAAAGAGCAGCTCGAGAAAAAAGGAATAAAACCATCTTTAATAAGGCTGAAAATCTATGAGTACTTGACAAAGCACAAAACACACCCCACAGCAGAAGAAGTGTACAGTAGTCTTTCAAAAGAGATTCCAACACTTTCTAAAACATCGGTGTATAACACTTTAAGCCTTTTTATTGAAAAAGGGCTTGCACAGATGATAACAATTGAAGAGAATATAGCAAGGTTTGATGCTGACACATCTGTCCACGGACATTTTCAGTGCAAGGTATGCGGAAAGATTTACGACTTTTTAGTCTCAAAAGACTCAATTGAGACTTCTTTAGACCCAAGCTTTGATGTTGAGGAAATTTACGTCTACTATAAGGGCTTATGCCCTTATTGTAAAAATAAAAATCTATCATAAGTTTATGGGAGGTTGAGTTTTAAAATGAAGGATTTGAAAGGAACACAGACAGAAAAGAACTTGTGGGCGGCGTTTGCTGGTGAGTCTCAGGCAAGAAACAAGTATACCTATTTTGCATCCCAGGCAAGAAAAGAAGGATATGAGCAAATTGCAGCAATCTTCGAGGAGACTGCTGAAAATGAGAAAGAACACGCGAAGCTGTTTTTCAAGTTCTTAAACGGAATTGGCAACACTCAAGAAAACCTAAAAGCTGCTGCAGAAGGCGAACATTACGAATGGGCTGAGATGTACAAAGAGTTTGCAAGGGTTGCAAGAGAAGAAGGATTTGAAGAGATAGCTATTGCTTTTGAGTTTGTTGCAAAGGTTGAGGAAAAACATGAAGAAAGATACAGAAAACTCCTTGAAAACGTTGAAAACGGCAAGGTATTTGTAAAAGATGATGTTGTTGTTTGGAAATGCAGAAACTGCGGCTATGTGCATGTTGGCAAAGAAGCTCCAAAGGTATGTCCAACCTGCAAACATCCACAGTCGTTCTTTGAGATAAGAGCTGAAAACTATTAAAAATTTTAAAGGCTGCCACCTACTTTGGGGTTGAACTTCCTGAAGTAGCATGTGGCAGCCTTTAAATTTTTAAAGTTGTTTATTTTGAATCAATCGTTTTTTCCTCTCATACTCTTCTTCAGTTATCTCACCATTTGCAAATCGCATATTTAAAATCTTAAGCGCTTCGTCTTCTGGTGAGGAAGATTGCAAACCATTTCTTTTAGTTTGCATATACAATTGGCTAAATTTGTTAATAGCATAAATTATTATAACAACTAATACTATCAAAAATAAAATACCCACAAGCCAACCTCCTATCATATGAAGTCCCCAAAGACCATCAAAGTCGTTATAAAAATGTCTCATCATTGTTATTGTCAACTCCTTTCAATCAGGTTTTGTTTACATTATCTATAATACCCCTTTAATGTGAAGAAAGTATGATTAAATTGTAAAGAATGTGTAAATTCAATTTAGTCGATGTTTGAAAAAGCATAACTTGTAAATAGTCAGATTATTATTTTTCTCCGGCGTATTAATCTGTTATTTCAAAAAATTATTGACAGTAGAAGATTTTTTGGATATACTTAGCATATATTCAATTATTAAAAATACACGAGGGGGTAATTTTTTTGAAACTGAAAAGATCAATAAAGCTGCTCATCACATTTGTAGTTGTTTTAAGTGTTGTGATTTCTTCTGTTGCATATTCTCAAACAAATTCTACTGCACTTTTGAAGGCGGGAATTGCTTATCTGCAGGCACAAAACGCAAAAACGGTTGATGAAGAGATAAGAATTGACTTCAGACTCTCTGCAGGCAAAAATGCAACAGCAGAAGATAAGAAATTGGAAGAGTTTTTAAAGAAAATGTATATAAAAGCAAGAGTTGTAGCAGATGTTTACAACTATGAAACTAATATGGCACTAAACCTGTATTACAACAACAAACAAGTTTTAAGTGGATCTATTTACGTCAACAAAGAATTGGCTGTTTACAACTTCCCACAAATTTATTCAAAACCACTATATGTAAAACTCAGCGATGCCTACAAGAACATGCCTATTCAGATTGACGTCGAGAAATATACAAAGTTGTTTGATGTAAGATCTAATAAACAGCTTCAAGAATTGGTGGCGAGCTATGCTGAGGTTCTGATGCCTAAACTTGCAGCTGCTGCTAAGCTTTCTGACAAAAAGGTGGAAGTTGTCTTCAGCGATGGTAAAAAACAGAGCTGTAGCGAGGTCATTTTTGAATTTAACAAAGACTCAAGCTTAGAGATTGTAAAAGCCATTTTAACAAAAGCAGCAAATGACGCTAAAACAAAAGAGTTTATACTTCAAGTTTTAAAGCTAATACTTGAAGATTCCAAAGCAATCCTTCAGACACAGATGTTATCTGAAGGAGAAGGACTTAAACCTGAGGATTTTAACGTAAATGAAATCTTAAATCAAGTAAGTGCAAACTACACTCAAGCTGTTGGCAGTGCTGTTTATGCCATTGATGAAGTAAAGCCACAAATTCCACCTTTTACCCTTCAGTATAGAATCATGATTGATGACAAAAATAACCTAAAGGGCGAGAGATTGTATTTTTACTTAAAAGACTCTAACGGTTTTAAGATTATGTTTGACATGAAGGGTGTTATAAACTCTATAAATGCAAATATTAAGGTACCTAAAATCGATATATCAAAAGGCATTGATATGACAAAGCTTACTGACAAAGACTTTGAAATCATGCAGAAGAATTTAGAAAATATATTCAAAAAGCTGGGCTTGCCAATAGAAGGAATGAAGATGTAGTAACAACCTTTATAAGATCTTGGGGTCTGCCAATACTTTCCAAATAGCAGATCCCTTTTGTTTTTTAATAAGATTTTAAAATTCGACAATTTTTTTTAGACATAAAAAAAGTTATAATCGTTCAAAAATCTACGCTGAAATTATAAAAGGGGGAGTTTCATTCCTAGCAAAAAAGGTCTGTTGTAGGATTGCTGATATTCCCCCTTTGGATTTCGAAAAAACTCTCTAATTGGGCGTCTATTGCAGCATTTATTATAAGGATATCTTATTCATACCTTAAATTACTTTGAGGCCCTGATTTTAATAGAAAGAAAATGTTTAATTGCTATGCACATCAAAACAACTCCAATTATAAAAGGTAAAATGAGGGCCTTTGGGGAAACCTCTTCATTTAAATTGACCGAATCAGAAAACAAAATTACAATAACAGCAAGAGAATTAACTGTAAAATGCATCACAATTGAGCTCCAAATTGAACCTGTCCAATATAACGCAAGTGCTAAAAAAATTCCAATGAAAAATGCAAATATACCCTGATATAAATTTAAATGAATTAAACCAAACAGCAATGCTTGAACAACAATCGCTACAAAAATATTTAATCTGTTTTTTTGCATTACCCCAAAAATCAATCCTCTGAATATGAATTCTTCAAAAAATGGAGCTACTAATGCCATTGATATGCCCATTGAAACTATTCCGCTCTTTTTCATTCTTGATATCTATTGTAATACTCATTTCTGTCAGGAATCAAATTCTCTATTCCCGTAAGTCCACAAATTCCACCATATACGAATAAAAAAGATATTGCTAATAAGACTGAAAAAATAATATCCTTTATTGTTATTCTATGAAAACTACAGAGCTCTAAGATATTTACTTTATTTCTTTTCAAAGAAATTAAAGCAAACACCATAAACAAAAAGGCACCCCCTATATAAAGCAGGGTAGTTGGTGGTGTGGATGTAAAAATTAATGCTCCCACTGAAATTATCAACATACTTAAAAATAATAAGCCGATATATTTAAAAATCTCTTTCATAGCCTTTACCATGCTCAAATCTTACCACCTTAAACTACAATCTTTTGTATGTTTGTTTAGCCACAGAATTATCTATGCTTTTGAAAAGACCTGACATTTCAAATGTCAAGATCCACAAAATTGTATCAAGCAAGATTAATCCTGCCAAAAAAATAGGTTTGTATTCTTTCGGCAACCATCCGTGAACAAATCCTAATCCTATACCAATTGCTATATACATCAAATAAGTCAAACCTGAGCCTTTTTTTCCTGTTCCTCTTTCTTTGATATCGAGTGAAAATGGCATTTGGGCAGTTGCAAGTGGAAACATTAAAGTTGAGAAGAATATGAGAACAAAGAATATTATTAAATAGTCTATCAATGAATTTCTCAAGAATATGAACATGCCAATTGATAGTAGAATAAATAACCTAACAACAATTGTGAAAACAAAAGCTAAATATGCACCTTTTTTTATATCAAATGGATCTTCAATGGGCATAGCATTGTAAATCCATGAAGCATTCTTGTTACTTGTAATTTGAATAGCTGGCAGTGTACTGATAACGCCTATTATGAAAGCATACATTGAATACAAGAAGAAAAATTGAATGTTAAAATACTTTTGATGATCAGATTTATCGAAAATAAACTGAATAGCCGGTGCAATAACAACTACCAAAAATGTTGCAATAGTAGGGTAAATAATACTTTTCAGTGTCCTATCTCTTTTAAGCTGAGCTTTTGCAAAGATATACGAAGCTCTCTGAATGCCATTTCTCAAAAAAAGATTTGTCAAAAATCCTATTTTGTATATTTTGGGTTTTACCTCTACTTCTCCGCTGTTGAGTTTTACAAGATTCTTTTCCAAAATCTTGCCTGTGTAAAAAATTTGAAGAAGCAAAACTGCTAAAGTAATGACAATCGAAAATACACTTAACACAATATATACTGAATTCTTGTTTTTACCAAACAAAACCTCAAACACAGCCGCAAACCATGAAGAAGGAAGTAGATATACCCAGAAATATTGAACTTTTCCGAAGTGTACGCTGCCGATTATCTGCACTATTCTTCCAGCAAGCTGATAAGCTGCAGTTGCTATAATCATAAAAACTATCTGAAAACTCACAATTACATCCTTTAGCTTTTCACCATCAAAATAAACCAAGATACCTGCATAAAGTAAGTGGCAAATGCAGTAAGAAAAAATTACCAAGAGAAAATAAATTAATACAAGCACAATGAAAAAAACTATATTGTATTTGAATAAAACTAAAATTAAAGATGGAATAAAAACTCGGATTGTTTTTGAAAAAATCATAACTACAATAAAATAATTTTTAGCAAATGAGTATGTTTTATCATCTACAGGTTTTGATAAAATGATGTTTTTTTCAGCTATGTCCAATATAAACCATGAAATGTCAGAAATAATTGTGCTAATAAGAAGAAACATTAAAATAGCTATATTAAGTGAAAGTTTAACAAATATTGGTGCATCAATAAGTATAAATATAGCTGGGATGAAACCTAAAACTAGTTCTATAATAATTACAAAAACTTTTGTCACCCTATCAATTTGAGAGGTTCTTGAAAAACTCGGCAGAGTTCTTTTCGACATTAAAAATTTATACACAAGAATTGTCTTTGCAACATCAAAATTTATTCCCCATTTTCGAATTATGCCAGAGAACATTTCTAAAATCTTTATAGCCAAAAAATTATTATTACTCATCCCTTTCCCCCTTTATAATGCTTATAATTTCTTTTGCAATATCCTGATGATTTGTAAAGCCAGTCAACTGATTGAAAAGCTCTTCTAAATTTTTTTGTTTGAGCTTTTGCGCAAGTTCTTCAAAAGGACCATCTGCAACAATTGTCCCTTGATTTAGAAGGATAATTCTATCGCTCACTCTTTCAACCACTTCCATAATATGTGAAGAATAAAATATGGTTTTGCCTTCATTTTTGAGCTCTTTCATAAGTTCTTTGAAGACCGTTGCAGAATTAGCATCAAGGCCTGTTAGTGGTTCATCAAAAAATAACAAGTCAGGATTGTGAATAAGGCTTGCAACAATAGCAAGCTTCTGTCTCATACCCTTAGAATATGTAGAAAGTCTGGAATTAATTGCTTCTTGCAAATCAAACATTTCAATGAGTTTCATAGCTCTTTTTGTTATCTGCCGCTCAGAAAGCCCGTAAAGTTGACCGACAAAATTCAGATATTCCATTGCAGTAAGACTTTCATATAGTTCTATGATTTCCGGAACATACCCAATCCTCTTTTTATAAAGATACTTGTTTCTAATGTCCTCTCCAAAAATCTCAACCTTGCCCGTGTAATTTGTAATAATCCCTAAGAAGATTTTTATTGTAGTGCTTTTGCCCGCACCATTTGGCCCAATATAGCCCACAATCTGGCCAGGTTCTACATCAAAGCTAATACCATTGAGGACATTACCCTGCCCATAGTCCATGTAGAGGTCTTTTACCGACAATATATATCTCAACCCTACCACCCTTTTTATATAAAAGCTTCAATACAATCATCTTATAGCCTCATTTTGTCATAATTATACCATAAAATACTACTTTAGAAAACAAAAAAGGCTGAGGCAAGTTTTTCTTAAACTGTACCCCTGCCGTTTGCTTTTAATCTTTTTTGAAATTGATTACTTTAGCATCTCCATAAAATACATAAAAATCTTATCATTTAGCCCAAATATAGTCTCATGGCCAAAGTCAGGGTAGATGAGCATTTGTTTTTTGGATTGTATCTTGTTGTAAGCTGCAAACTGGGTAGATGGTGGGCAGATTGCGTTTATTTAAGAAAACAAAAAGCAGGACTGTTTTTTCACTTTAGCTTCTCAAATCCAGCCCTGCTATTTTCTTTTTACTTTACTGCCAATTTAAAAGCTCTTTTACACCAAGGTTTTCTCCTTCATACCTTGTTTGTAAAATTTTCTTCTTTACATTTAATATCTTAGAAGGATTTACGCTTAGCTCATCAACACCAAGTCCTATCAAAACAGGAACAAATTCCTGGTTTGATGCAATCTCTCCGCACACTCCAACCTCTATGCCTCTTTTGTGAGCATTTTCGACTGTCATCTTAATAAGTCTCAAAATCGCCGGGTGCAAAGGATTGTACAGGTACGACACTTTATCATTTGTCCTGTCAATTGCAAGGGTGTACTGGATAAGGTCATTTGTTCCTATGCTAAAAAAGTCAACTTCTTTAGCCAAAACATCTGATATAACTGCTGCAGCAGGAGTTTCTATCATTATACCAATTTCGATGTTTTGTGAGTAGCTAATATTTTCTTTTTTGAGCTCTTCTTTGGCTTCCTGGATAATCCATTTTGCCTGATACACTTCATCAATACAGGTTATCATAGGAAACATTATTTTGAGTTTTCCATAAATAGATGCTCTTAAAAGCGCCCTCAGCTGAGTTTTAAAAAGCTCTTTATTTCCTAAGCAGAGCCTGATAGCTCTGTATCCCAAAAAAGGATTTTCTTCTTTATCTATATTTAAATATGAAATATTCTTGTCGCCCCCGACATCCAAAGTTCTTATAATAACCGGCTTGTCTTCCATCTTTTCAAGTACAGTTTTATAAACTTCAAACTGTTCATCTTCTGATGGTGGCTGGCTTCTATCCATGAACAAAAACTCTGTTCTGAAAAGCCCAATTCCTTCTGCTCCATTTTTCAGGGCAGCGTCAATCTCTTCTATATGCGCAATATTTGCAAACAGTTTTATCCTTTTCCCATCTTGTGTCTTGGACTCAACATACAAAAAGCTTTTTAACTCTTCTTTTCTCCTCTTTTCTTCCACAAGCTTCTTTTCATACTCCTTTATTAAATCTTCTTCAGGATTCACATAGACAAACCCCTCATATCCATCCACAATCAAAAAATCTCCATCTTTTACACTATTGACTATGTCCACTACACCAACAACTGCAGGAATTTCGTATGTTCTTGCAATTATTGCTGTATGAGAAGTTTTGCCACCTTTCTCTGTGACAAATCCCCGCACATTTTGTTTATTTATTTGGGCTGTTTGTGAAGGGGTAAGGTCATGAGCAACCAAAATACTGCCATCAGGAAGATTCTTTAGGTCTATTTGTTCTTCTCCATTCAAAATTCTAATTAGTCTTAAAGCTACATCTTTTATATCATTTGCCCTCTCTCTCATATATTCATCTTCTAAGCTCAAAAGAATATTTTCAAAAAATCTTGCCGATTCATCAATGGCAAACTCAGCATTTATCCCTTCTTCTATCTTCCCCTTTACCATACTTACAAATTCTGGGTCATCAAGGATTAAAAGATGGGCATCAAAAATCATTGCGTTTTTTTCGCCCAAACTTTCCTGAGTCGCGGCTTTTATCTTCCTTATCTGTTCTTTTGCTTTTTCTATGCTATCCAAAAAGCGTCTCAGTTCAGCACCAGTATCCTCTATTTTTGTCTTTTTGATTGTATGTTCACTTTCTTTGATTACAACTGCTCTTCCT
Organism: Caldicellulosiruptor acetigenus; assembly: GCF_026914305.1. NCBI lineage: Bacteria > Bacillati > Bacillota > Caldicellulosiruptorales > Caldicellulosiruptoraceae > Caldicellulosiruptor > Caldicellulosiruptor acetigenus. The sequence goes on from NZ_CP113866.1 coordinate 2,583,082, forward strand.
AATCCAATTCCTTCTGAGACAGGAATGCCTTTTATCACCACACTATTTACCCCCATCAACTTACTCATTTAGATTCTCTAACAAATCCACTAAACGTTTTAAAGCTTGGTCTTCATCTTCGCCTACAACTTTGAGAATAATTTCATCACCTTTTTTAGCGCCCATTGCTAAGATGTTTAAAATACTTTTTGCATTTACTTCCTTCCCGTCTTTTATAATAAAAATATCACTTTTAAACTTCCCCGCTTCAGTCACAAATATGCTGGCAGGCCTTGCGTGAAGACCTGTTGGATTTTTTAAAACAACTTTAGCTTCAACCATTTAAAATCCTCCTCCGACATATGATAAGTTTATTTGAAAGAAGAAAAGGCAGGCACTCACCTGCCTCGAAAGCTTTTTATCAAACCTTCTTTGGCTTTAAAACTGAAACTATAAGTGCTGTTACAACTGTTCCTATTGCAATAGCCACCGCATACAAGAGCAAATTTCCTACAGCGTTTGGTATCGGCAGTACAAATATCCCGCCATGTGGAACTGCTAAAGTACATTTGAACAAAATGCTCAGGGCCGAAGTTACTGCTGATCCAATCATAATAGATGGAATAACCCTCAGCGGGTCTGCTGCAGCAAATGGAATAGCACCTTCAGTTATAAATGAAATCCCAAGGAAGAATGCTGCCTTTCCTGCTTCTCTTTCTTCTGTTGTAAATTTATCCTTTGCTATCAAGGTTGCAAGTGCCAAACCAAGTGGTGGTGTCATACCTGCTGCCATCACTGCAGCCATTATTGTTGAAGGCTGACCTGCCGCCAAAGTTGATACAGCAAATGTATATGCAGCTTTGTTGACAGGTCCACCCATATCAAACGCCATCATCAAACCCAAAATTATTCCAAGTAACACAGCGCTGCCACTGCTCATGCTCTTGAGCCATTCAGTCATTGCCTTATTTAAAGCTGCAACAGGTTCGCCTACAACATATATCATACCCAAACCAATAATCAATGTTGACAAAACAGGGAGTATCAATACCGGCATCAAACCTTCCATTGTCTTTGGTAGCTTTATGGTTTTCTTAAGCCATGCAACTAAATACCCGGCTGCAAACCCTGCAACAATGCCGCCCAAAAAACCTGCTCCAAGTTTATTTGCTAAAAGCCCACCTATCATTCCTGGTACAAGCCCAGGCCTGTCTGCAATCGAAAATGCAATAAAGCCAGCCAGTATTGGAACCATGAGATAAAATGCACTGCCACCGCCTATGTCCATGAGCGCTGCTGCAAGTGTTCCTTTTTGTTCAAAAGCTTTGATACCAAACGCAAAGGATATTGCAATTAAAATACCACCTGCAACAACAAATGGAATCATATAAGAAACACCTGTCATCAAATGCTTATAAACACCAGTTGCTTTTTCTTTTGCTTCTTTCTTGGCCTCAAAGACCTTATCAACATAGTCCTTCTTCTCCATGTTCATAGCCTTTGTGATAAGCCTTTTGGGATCTTTGATAGCATCTTTCACACTTGCTCGTACAATTGGCAATCCTTGGAACCTATCTTCGTCAATCTTGGTGTCACAGGCTAAAATTACCGCATGTGCTTGTTTCAAATCCTCTGGAGTTATCTCATTTTCTGCACCGACAGACCCTCTTGTTTCGACCTTGATTTCAACCCCAAGCTCTTTTGCCGCCATCTGAAGTGCCTCTGCCGCCATGTACGTGTGGGCAATTCCAGTGGGGCAAGATGTGACAGCCACAATTTTTTTCATCTTCCCATTCCTCCTCATTTTTTATTTTTCTTCAAAAGCAGTTATGACATCTTCAAAAGACTTAGCATTATATAATTTTTTTCTCACATCTTCATGCATAAGTTTTCGTGATATAAAACTTAATACATGAAGATGTGTATCATCCGCATTTTCAGGAACTGCAATTAGAAAGAATATATATGCAGGCTCTCCATCCATAGAATCAAAATCTACCCCTTTTTTAGAAACACCAAAGGTAATACAAGGCTCTAAAACTGAACTATCTTTCCCATGAGGAATTGCAATGCCCATACCTATACCTGTTGAAAATTCTTCTTCACGTTTTATAACTGCCTTTTTAAACTTTTCTTTATCAGATAGTTTTCCATCTTTATAGAGAAGATCTATAAGCTCGTCAATAACTGCTTCTTTTGTCTCTGCTTGCAGATCAAAACTCATTCTTGATGGTGAAAACAAAGTTTTTATATCCATTTTATTTCCCCCAGCCTTTCTAATTTTATTTTTTCCAAAAACTCCTCAATTTCATTTTTCTCAGGCGGTTTTACACCCTCCTTTGAAACTTTTGCCGCTGCACATGCTAAAGCAAGCTTGAAAATAGATACATCATCCATATTTTGCGAAAGCCCATAAGAAATAGCTGCAACCATTGAATCGCCCGCGCCTGTTGTGCTTTTTACCTCAACCTCAGCTGCCTTTGCAAATAACCACATGTTTTCTGTCACAAAAACTGCACCCTTTGCTCCCATCGAAATCAAAACCTTTTTTATCCCACTTTCTATGAGCTTTCTTGCTGAACTTACAATAGAATTTAAATCATTTTCATCAACATCAAAAAGACATTTAAATTCGTGGATATTTGGCTTTATAACATCTGGCTTTTCTAAAACGCCTCTCTCAAGCGCTTTTCCGTCAGCATCAAATATAACCTTTGCACCTTTTTGTTTTAGCATTCTTATAAGCTCTACATACACATCCTCATCTGCACCAGGCGGAAGGCTTCCTGAGAGCACAAAGATGTCATCAGTTTTTGCTATCCTATCTATCTTTTCAAACAAAAGACTTATGTCTTTCTTCTTCACTTCAAAACCATTTTGATTGAGGTCGGTATAAACCTTTTGCGCTGTCTCAACAATCTTGATGTTTGTTCGTGTAAGACCATCCACAAGAATGAAGTCAAAATCAAGCTGCATGTCTTTTAAATATTTCAAAAACCAATCCTTGTTGTCATTTCCTAAAAAACCAAGAGCGATTGACTGCCCGCCCAATGCTTTTATAACCTTTGAGACATTGATGCCTTTCCCACCAGCATCAATCAAGCAACAATAACTTCTGTTTACCTGCCCTTTTTTTAGAGTATCGATGTATATTGTCATGTCTATTGCTGGATTTAGTGTAACTGTATAAATCAATTTGATCCCACCTTGAAATTTAAAGTTTTACGTGATGACCTTCACACCAAGTTTTTCATACTCTGCTCTTTGTCTGTCATCCATCTTATCAGTTATAATATAATCAAGCCTGTTTACAGGACATATGAGTGAAAAAGTAACCTGGCCAAATTTTGAACTGTCTGCAACCAAAAACACCTCTTTTGCATTTTCTATCATTGCTCTTTTTATAGCAGCTTCAACATGGCTTGGAGTTGTAACTCCAAACTCTATCGACACTCCGTTTGCTGCCACAAAAGCTTTGTCAACCCTAAATTGTCTTAGTATGCTTTGCGTTATATCTCCAACAAGAGCCTTTGTCTTTGTCCTTATCACTCCACCTGTCACAATCACTTCAAGATTATCATTGTTAGAAAGTTCGTATGCTATATTTACTGAGTTGGTTATTATAGTTATATTTTTTGCATTTATGTTTCGTGCAATGTATTGGGTTGTTGTTCCAGAATCAAGGATGATGGTATCACCATCTTTGATAAAGCTTGCTGCAAGTTTTCCTATGTACTCCTTTTCTTTTGCAAACTTGTCCTCTTTTTCTGCAAAAGAAGGCTCAAAAGAGGTAATAAAATTGTTGACCGCCCCACCATGAGTTCTTTTTATTATCCCCAGAGCTTCAAGCTCCGCCAAATCCCTTCTGATAGTAGACTCTGACACACCAAACAGCTTTGCAAGCTCTGAAACCTTGACACTTTGCCCACTTTTTATCATCTGCGCTATTTTACTTTTCCTTTCCTCTGCAAACATTTTATTCACCTTTCGTTTGTGCTCATTTCGATGAATGAATTTAATCATTTATGCTCATTTATGATTAATTTCATTATAGAACATGAAAGCTGCCCTGTCAAGCACCTTTTACAAAAAATATATGCCTTCTTGTCTAAATTTGTTTGATTTGCACATATATAATAAGATGGTATTGTGAAAAGTGAAAAAGAAGAATATTGACTGTCAGAAATCAAAGGAGTATATTGATATTGAAAAAACTGAGAGTATGAGCATGAGGTGATTTAAAAGTGAAAGTTGTTGCATTCAATGGAAGTCCACGAAAAGAAGGAAATACATATCATGCTATAAAAATAGTAGCACAGGAGCTGGAAAAGGAAGGAATAGAGGTTGAAATTGTCCATGTTGGTGACAAACTAATTCGGGGTTGTCTTGCCTGTGGAATGTGCGCAAAAAACAAAAACGAAAGATGTGTAATTGATGATGAGGTAAACGAGTGGATTGGGCTTATGAAAAACGCAGATGGAATAATCTTGGGTTCTCCTGTTCACTACTCATCAATTTCAGCTACAATGAAAGCGTTTTTGGACAGAGCCTTTTATGTCTCTGGTGCAAATGGAAATTTGTTGCGCCACAAAGTAGGTGCAGCTCTGGTGGCAGTAAGACGTTCTGGTGGAACACAAGCTTTTTTGCAGCTTTTGCAATACCTAAACTATGCAGAAATGCTTATTGCATCATCAAATTACTGGAACATCATTCACGGTACTCTTCCTGGCGAGGTTTTGCAAGATGAAGAAGGTGTTCAAATTATGAGAGTGCTTGGCAAAAACATGGCTTGGCTTTTGAAGCTTGTTGAAAATGGAAAAGGCAGTGTTTTAGAGCCTGCAAAAGAACCAAAAGTAGTTACCAATTTTATAAGATAATAAAAAAGAGGGGGTTTTGGAAAAACTTACTTCCAAACCCCTCTCTTGTCAATAATATTTCCTCCCAAAATAGTCATCTACTTGAGTATGCTTCCTTTTTGTTAAAACCTTGTTATCTTCCCACCTTCAACCTTAACAATCTTATCATCTACAGAAATCCAGACGTCAATTGAAGATGGGTTGTATACAAACTCGCCGTTTGCCGAAAACTTAAGATTTTGCAAGGCTTTTATGTAATCTACTATCTCAATGTTTGTTGCATACCAGATATCCGGTTGATTGCCAACCATTCTACAAAACTCTTCAATTAAATCCCAGTTGTTGTCGTTGTCAAACTCATAGCTATGTCCCCAAACGTACATAAGATACAGATATTGCTTCTTGTAAAAGCTCAAAAACTGCTCTGCAAGCTTTAAAAGATTGTAGTTATGGTGACAGGTTGCCTTCCACTCGTAAAAGTCGGTAGGAAGAGAAAAGTCGCTGCTATTTCCAACAATTCGCGCATAGTCAATACCGCAGTATGGCAAAAGCTTTTTTATCTCAGGTGTATAAGAGCCATTTGGATAAGCCAAGCCCCTTACTGGATATCCAACAAGGTCTTCTAAAATCTTTCTGTCTTCTATTATCTGCTGAACTATCTGGTCATGAGGACATCTTGCAATGGTCGGATGTGAATATGTGTGCGCTGCAACCTCATGACCTTGGTAAAGCTCAGCAACCTCTTTTAAAGAGATTCTATCATCCTGTCCCAAAAGCCCAGCGTTCAAATTGAATGTGGCTTTGATACCGAACTTGTTGAAAATCTCAACAAGTTTTCTATCCTGCTTTTTGCCATCGTCATAACTCAAAGTCAGCGCTTTGAACCTGCCACCAGGAAAGCAATAATAAATCTTTTTCATCTTTTGCAAAATTCATCTCCTTGCACTTTAAGTTTATACTTTCTATTTTACCTCTGCGCTTGTGCAAGGAAAGTGCCAATTTTTTATTTAACCTTCAAAATTTTTATATCAAGAGTCTCCATCTCAATTGTAAGCTGCGGAAAATCGTACATATACTCTTTATTTCCTTTTAGAGAATAGATACAGTCAATTTGTCTGCCCTTCCCCACATCAAATAAACCTGCTTTCATCAAATTCAAACTGACTTTCCTTTTTCGCAGAATATCGGCATTTGCAACTACAATTAGATACTGCTTCCCATGTTCATTAAAAAGTCTGTATCCAAATGCCAAAACAAATTTACTGTTGTGAGGAATCTTGAAAAAGTTTTCTTTGCTTATAAAGTCCAAATATTCTTTTCTTATTCTGGCTACTTCTTCAATTAAAGCTATCATCTCATCTGCACCTTCGTTTGTCCAGTGAAGAGCGTATTTGTCAAAAAACGCAAGCTTGCCATAAAGAGGGTCTGATTTTGGAAGCATGTACTTACTTTCTGGTTGTGGGTCAAGACCCAAGTTCATTGGCTGAACTTCATAGACTTCCTGCCCGCACGTGACAAAAGGCACGCTGTTTGGCAAAAAGAAGTTCAAAGCGGTTGCAAACCGTGAAAACTCTTTTTTTCCAAGCCTTGAAGTTGCGCGCGGACTGTCTGGGATTTCACATGCCGCAAAAATAGGGACTTCAAGCTGCAAAAGTATATCCAAAACCTTTTTTAGTGTCCCTTGATAGTATCGAGGCTCTCTTGCCCAAAGATCGCCAATTATCATGTCATACCCTGACTCTTTTGCTTTTTTGTGCGCATCCATTGAAAGTTCTTCTGCAATAAAGCAAAACTGTGGATCTACATTTCTAGCATTTGAAATTATCATATCTTCCAGTTCTTTTGGAAGAGCATGACCCATGTCAATTCTTGCACCGTCTATGCCAAAGTTCTTCTGGTAGTGTACAATGATGTTTGCAATTTTTTCCCAAAGCTCTTTGTTTGGCTTTTTGCCTTTATATATATTTCCTCTTATAATGTCAAACAAGATATATGGCGGCTGGTCTTCTTCTACATACTTTGCGGACTGAACAGGGTGGTCAAGATACAGCCTTAAGTACGTCACATCTGTCCATGGCGGCTGCGGGTCATTAAGACAGTCTGAAAAAGCTGGTGCCGTTGTAAGCCCAATCTCTTTTTCAATCAGTTCAAAAAAGTCAAGGTTTTTGTCTTTTTCGCACCTTTCTTTTATACTCTGCCACATTTGTGGGGCAAACCTATCAGGTGATGGCACAAACTTTTTAATGTGCTTTTGCACAGCCGGGTCTTTGTATATAAGCTCAATGTTATCTTCATTTGCTTTTGTAAACTCTTTTATCAAAGTCAGCTTTGGCGGACCGTAGTCTCTCAAATCCTCTATTTTAATCCAGTAAAACCAGTCAGGATGTTCCAATATAAAATCAGAGTCTCTTGCAGATGTCCTTGGAATGATGTCAATTATAAACCTTATACCAAGAATATGGCATGCCTCAATCAGCGCTTTGAACTGTTCATCTATTGATAGATCATCTGCCATAGGGTCATATAGTACTGGGTCAAGCTCAAAAAAGTTTTTCACTGCATAAGGCGATCCCATCTCACCTTTTTTATACCTTGTGCTGTTTTTAGTAATCGGAAGAGTGTAGATAGCATCAAAACCCATCTTTTTTATAAGAGGCAAAAGCGCAATTGTTTTTATAAACGTCCCTGTGTCTTTTAGCCCAAAGCTATTTTCAAGTTCAAGTTTTTTGTCGCCGTCGTGGTCCCAAGCAGAAAATGTTCTTATTTGCATACCATATACGTTGCTCTTTTCAATCCAGCTACTATATGGTTTTTTAAATACGCTTCTGTCTTGAGAGAGTATCTTTGAAAGCGGCTGAAGGTAGTCAATTTCTTCCTTTTGGTAAGGCAAAACTGCTTTTTCTGCCGCCCTTGCTACAAACTTATAAGGGTTTACTGAGATTGTGCCATCGCTATTTTCTTTTTTCTCAAGCCCATCATAGCCGAAACTGTCCCACAGTTTTGGTATTCTGAAATCGTTTTTCTCATCCCATTCTTTTGCTTTATTATTCAGAATCTCAACAAGCTTTTTTAAAGCTGACATTTTTCTTATTTCTCCCCTTTTTCATTTTGCTTCTGATAAATTTATACCCTCAACTTATTTTAAGCAAACGTTTGCAATCTATATGAAATTATTTTAGCATACAAAATTCAAAATTTGTAGTGGTTTTTTCTGAAAAGTAAAGCGGCTCTGGTGCATCTTGTAAAATCCTCTTTCCCAGAGCCGCACTTTCAGGTACAGGGTATTTAAAATCTTACAGCTTAAGATACAGCACTTTGCTGTTGTGAATCCTGAGAAACCTGTTCAGTTTTCTCTTCTTTTTCACTTTCCTTTGCAAGAAGGATTGAGTTTAGTATCTCCTGCTTTATCCTTCTGACATTCTCATCCTCTGTCTCTTTTGCCTTGAACTCAACACCAAGTTCTTTTGTCAAAAGCAAAGTCAAGAGCATTTCAAATGCATTGAAAGATGCAGAAGAAGCCTTTTCGCCCATCGCAACCACAGTTTCAGGAACAATGTCGATGCCCGTTTTCTCTAAAGCCTGAGTAAACTTGCCCATGACATCCTGCAGAACTTGATATTGAGGTCCGCCGTATGCCTTTACCTGCTCTTCTATCGCAATTGCCCGGCCAATACCAATTCGTGCTTCTTTTTCTGCTTCTGCCTCTGCCAAAGCTTTTATCTTCTGAGCTTCTTGAAGCGACCTCTGATATTCTGCCTTTCCTTGGTTTGTCTGAATCTGGATGTTTATCTCAGACTCTGTTAGAAGTTTTTGCTGGGCAGCCCTTGCCTCAGCCTCTCTGAGCTCTCTTTCCTTTTCTGCTGCTTTTTGCTGGCGTGAGTATGTCTCTATCTGTTCAAGGGCAATTTGCCTATCTCGAAGCTGCTCTAAGATTGCGTCTATCTTGTTGTCGTTTGGAGATGACATTGGAGTTCCAATCAAAACCTCTTCAAGTTCCAAGTTGTAATGAGCAAACCTCTCTTTCATCTCCTCAGACGCCATCTTCTGAATCTCATCTCTTTGCTGGATAAGCTCAATGAGTGTCTTTTTCTGCCCTATATTTTTAAAGTATGCAGATACCATCGGGTCAAGAGTCTGCTCAACAAGCATTTTCAAATCTCCAAATCTTTGGACAACAAGCGGAGCTTTCCTGTAGTCTATGTGAAGAACAACCGCCAATGGCAGCGACGGTTCAAACGCATCTTTTGTGATAAGGCTTACTTCTTTGAGGTTTTCGTCATAGCGGTGCGTGCCTGTCTGGTTGCTTATCCATTTTAGTATGATATTTGTTGTTGGCACTTTGACAATCTTTCCTGCATATGTGTTGAATGCATACTTCCCAGGCATTAAAGGTTCTCTCCATACACCTCTGTATCCCTTTTCAACAAGCTCACCATGTTTGTAGTCTTCACCTGACGTGTCCTGCCCCTTTGGCCCAACATATGATACAACAACTCCAACATAACCAACTTCAATGACTGTCTTGTCAATCAGCTCAACTGTTGCAAAGAGGCGGTTTATAAAGTATGTTCCTTCAACAAGCACCTGAAGCTGTCTTCCACGAAATCCACCTGCTTTTAAAAACTTTTCAGGGTCCTGGAAGTTGTTGTGGTAAGTCTCAGGGTCAGACGGGTCATCTCCAACAGTTGGTGCAATAATGTCACCGCTTGGAAGTGATGGTCCGTCGTGCACAGTCACAATTCCAACTTTGTCCTCTGTGATTACAATCGGCCTGAAAGCATTTCGGGATTTTAAAGTCTGGACCATCTTCTCTATCATCTCTTTTTCTTCTTTGTTGCCCATTGGAAGATAGTAAATCTTGTCCTCTGTGATGACTATAAACTGCGCAAGGTTAAAAGCATATGTTCCTTCACGAAGAATAGCTCGCTGCGGCCCTCTCTGCCCACCGTTTTCCAAAAAAGCCCTGACATCCTGGAAATTATTACATTCTGGAATCACTTTGCCAAGGGTCTGGGTAGGTTCAAGAGGCTTTCCATCCCTTGCAAATACATATCCAATCTGACCCTGTGGAATTGTAACAAGAGGAACGATATGGACTTTGTACATAAGCGGTGTCCTAAAATGAATACCACCTCTTAAAACTTCTGGCTGAAAGCCTGCTTCACCTTTCAAGGCTATAATCTGCTCATCCAGTGAACCTTTGAAAGACCACCACTTTTCAACAATTCCTACTTTGTCATTAGGAATAACTCTAAGACCTATGAGTTTAAGTAAAATATAAATGGAAATTAACACACCAGCAACTTCAATCAATACGACCACTTGAAATCTCCACTCCTTTCACTTTTTTGACAACTTTCTCTTAATTTCGACAAAATTCGACCTGATTGTGCTAAATGTTGCTGTAAATTCTTTTGTTTCTTACTATGATATCACAATACTATTACTGATACAACAGTATCAATTTGACATTTTATTTTTACAATATTATAAACGCATCAATCTATTCAATTGTTGCGAAAAATTCTTGAATGTATTTATAACTCTCTTTTAGTCTTTCGAGATACTCAACATTCTCCCAAGTCTGCCAGGTGTATTTTTTAACTTCAAAGCTGCTGTTTCCTGGCAGAACATCACCAAGCTTTCGGTCTTCAAAAAGCGCACAGTAAAATACAAACCCATCTGTTTTTGTTGTTCTGAGCATATCCCTTGAAAGTTGTTTGAAAGTCCTTTTGTCATCTAATACGGTGCGGCTTGACGGGTCTGAGACGTTCAAAAGCATCCAGGGAATTCTCATAGTTCAGATAAAACGGACTTGACTACTGGGATAACTTTCTCGGGTTCAAAAGTTTACATCCCTCACAGTTCAGATAAAACTTTTTTATTTTTTCAATCCCCAACGGGTAGGCTACGCGTTTACATCCCTCATAGTTCAGATAAAACAAAAGGAGCAATTATAAAAAAAATAAGCAGAGATTTGTTTACATCCCTCATAGTTCAGATAAAACCATTTGAAGCCGATTGCTCATAAGATACTTGCAATTGTTAATGATAAAATAAAATCGGTTCTTTCCGAAGTCAGTTGAATAAATTTTATTTTTCGGCTATAATGAAAGGACTATTAGATCAAAGGAGAAATCAATACAATGGAGTCAATTATAAACCTGTTAGATAATAATCTTGTCATGGAGAAATACGAAATAATTGATGATACAATTTACATCTATGTTAAATCTAAAAATTCACAAGCTACGTGTCCTTATTGCAATCAAAGTTCTAATAAAATACATTCTTACTATTCGAGAAGTTTTCAAGATCTTCCAATACAAGATAAAAAAGTTGTTATAGTTCTCAAGAATAGAAAATTCTTTTGTAAAAATCCTGTGTGCAGTAAAAAAACATTTGCTGAAAGATTTCAATTTATCTCTGATAACGCAAAAAGAACTAAAAGACTTGAAGATGAAATATTAAACATTTCAATGAATATAAGTTCTGTAGCTGCGTCAAAGATATTAAGGAGAAACATTGCAAACATAAGTAAGAGCACAATTTGTGAAATGATAAAAAAAAAGCAATTCTAATTGATAGAGATACAGTTAAAAGAGTCTGTATTGACGATTTTGCCCTAAAGCGCAGGGAGAAATATGCAACAGTAATGATAGATATTGAAAGCAGGAAGGTTATTGATATTTTAAATTCCAGAGACTACGACGATGTAAAACAATGGTTGGAAGAATATCCAAATATAGAGGTTGTATGTAGAGATGGTTCTGTAACTTATTCTAAAGCAATAAAAGATTCACATTGTGAAGCAATTCAAATAAGTGATAGATTTCATTTATTAAAAAATTTAACCGATTATTGCAGAGAATATATAAAAAGAGAGATTAAAAATAAGATAAAAATAGAAATGCCAACAGTAAGGGAAGCAGAAACAAAATATTCAACTGAGACAAAGATGAAATACCATTATAAGACAAAATGGGAATTAATACTTGCTGTGAAAGAGATGATTTCGAATGGTTGTACAATAAATGAAGTATGTAGAGTTTTAGGACTTGGGAATAAAACTGTTATAAAGTATTCAAAAATAAATGAGAGCGAAAAAGAAAAATATGACAAGGAGCCGATTGGGAAATCGAAGCAGGAAAATATTTGTAAACGAAAGGAAGAATTAATTGAACAGGCCAAATTGCTTAGAAGGAAAGGATATAGCATTACTGGGATATCGAGAGAATTAGGTTTAGATCGAAAAACAGTAAAAAAATATCTTGAATCAGATGGTAGATTTAATCATGCATCGAAAGGAAGAAAATTTAAAAGTAAGTTAGACAATTATAAAGAATGCATTTTAGAACTTTTTTCAAAGGGATATAGTGGCGCAAGAATATTTGAAAAGATAAAGCAAATGGGATACGATGGTTCATATTCGTTAGTAAGATACTTTATTGCTAATACGAATAAAGAAATGATATTTTTAGAAGATAGAAGTGAGACAATTAAGATAGTCGAGAGAAAGAGTCTGATAAGTTTGCTTTATAGAGGGATAGAAGAAGAAAAAGCCATAACAGGTGAGGAATTGGAAAAAGTAATGGAGATTTATCCCCAATTAAAGATAATCTACCGATTAGTCAAGCAGTTTAAAGAAATCCTATTGAAAAAAGAAGTGTTTAAGGTAGAGCAGTGGCTTAAAGAGAGTGAAGAGTTAGATATTCCCGAGTTGAATAGTTTTGTGTCAGGGGTAAAGAGAGATTATGAAGCTGTAAGAAATTGTATTATGTATGAATACAGTAACGGCTTAGCAGAGGGGATTATAAATAAGATAAAAGTTATTAAGAGAATTATGTATGGTCGCTGTAGTTTTGAAATGTTAAGAAGTAAGGTTTTATTATTTAATTTCAACTAAGTTAGGAAAGAACCGAAAAAGTATTGACAATAACAGTCGATACTGCAACGGTTTACATCCCTCATAGTTCAGATAAAACTTTAGGTGGTGGTTTATGATGGCAAAGTATCTTGCAGTTTACATCCCTCATAGTTCAGATAAAACCAAGTATGGAGATATAAGAGTAAATATTTGGACAAGTTTACATCCCTCATAGTTCAGATAAAACCAGTGGACTTTCAGTGGCATTGTGACGAAGCTAAAAACGTTTACATCCCTCATAGTTCAGATAAAACCAGGAAGGCATGATTTGTCACAAGGGTGTAATTTTCGCGTTTACATCCCTCATAGTTCAGATAAAACAGAGTATGATTTAAAACCTATTCAGTTATATAAACAGTTTACATCCCTCATAGTTCAGATAAAACAGATAAACAATCCACGAGACCCGTGGATTTTTGATGAGTTTACATCCCTCATAGTTCAGATAAAACCCATTTTCATAATCCCACCTTCCAATCATACAAATATGTTTACATCCCTCATAGTTCAGATAAAACGGGCTGGTTCCAATCATCTGGTTTGACTAACTCAGCGTTTACATCCCTCATAGTTCAGATAAAACTCGAGTATGAAACTAAATATTCAAAAATCGAAAAGGTTTACATCCCTCATAGTTCAGATAAAACACAATTCGTTTGTTTGCATGTTTACAGCTGCTGCAAGGTTTACATCCCTCATAGTTCAGATAAAACGTGTAAAAATCGTATACGCAATTATAAGTGCAACTGCGTTTACATCCCTCATAGTTCAGATAAAACGTTACAGAAGTTTTTTGTTGACAACAAGATAAAAGAGTTTACATCCCTCATAGTTCAGATAAAACTGCGGATATCGAGGACATGGTAATATAGAAATACTTTCGTTTACATCCCTCATAGTTCAGATAAAACATAGAAATTGTCGCCAGGGCAATGACCGATAGCCTGCAGTTTACATCCCTCATAGTTCAGATAAAACTAATACAAAAGTCAATATCGTAAAATTGCACAAATTTTTGTTTACATCCCTCATAGTTCAGATAAAACTTATGTACAAGTTACAATTAATCTTTACGATGATAAGTTTACATCCCTCATAGTTCAGATAAAACCTACAAATTGTCTTTTCAAGAAAAAGTTCAAAATGGTTTACATCCCTCATAGTTCAGATAAAACTTAAGAATAAGCAAACAGGCTTAATATGGGAAGTAGCGTTTACATCCCTCATAGTTCAGATAAAACACCACAGCCAGTGCCCGAGGAACATGTAACTACTCTTGTTTACATCCCTCATAGTTCAGATAAAACCCAGAGTCGGTTATTCTTGAAAGTGTGTTAGAAGGAAGTTTACATCCCTCATAGTTCAGATAAAACCCTCAAAAAAGACGCAGGTATAAAAAATAAAAGTCGTTTACATCCCTCATAGTTCAGATAAAACATTATCTTGCGACATTCTTCAAGCGTAACCTTCATAAGTTTACATCCCTCATAGTTCAGATAAAACAAAACCATTTTCTTTTAGTTTCTGAAACAATTCTTTTTGTTTACATCCCTCATAGTTCAGATAAAACAGCTTTTTTCATTTTCCGTGTATCAGGAACATAAGGGTTTACATCCCTCATAGTTCAGATAAAACTTTGAGATTTTCATAAGCAACAACGTTCCAAATACAACGTTTACATCCCTCATAGTTCAGATAAAACGGATGACATAGATTTTAAAAACAAGCTTTGCACAGTTGTTTACATCCCTCATAGTTCAGATAAAACTTTGTTTTCTAAAAGTTTCAATATAGCTTCAATTTCGTTTACATCCCTCATAGTTCAGATAAAACAGCTGCTTTGACAATTAATCTGTAAATATCTCCCTCGTTTACATCCCTCATAGTTCAGATAAAACCTTGTTCCAAAGATTGTTTTGTCAAGAAATTTCCATGTTTACATCCCTCATAGTTCAGATAAAACGGATAGGTTCTTTTATCTTGTCCAATTTTTTAACAGTGTTTACATCCCTCATAGTTCAGATAAAACGGGTATAATTATAGATGTAAAGAAAAAAACAGAAACGGTTTACATCCCTCATAGTTCAGATAAAACCTTGTTCCAAAGATTGTTTTGTCAAGAAATTTCCATGTTTACATCCCTCATAGTTCAGATAAAACTGGTCTCAGGAGTATTGTTGGTATCGTCGCAGATTGGTTTACATCCCTCATAGTTCAGATAAAACGCAATTAACGCCGCATGAATCTGCTCCGAATACTGCTGGGCGGTTTACATCCCTCATAGTTCAGATAAAACTCGAAAAGCAAATCGTTCCTGGCCACCAGGCGCTTCAGTTTACATCCCTCATAGTTCAGATAAAACAAACAGTGTCGTCAAACTGAGATAGAACCCAGTTTAGCGTTTACATCCCTCATAGTTCAGATAAAACTAGCAATTCGAGCTATTGATGACATATTAGAACAGCTGTTTACATCCCTCATAGTTCAGATAAAACTCCGTGTATGCGTCTATAAACAAACTCAACTCATAGTTTACATCCCTCATAGTTCAGATAAAACCTTGAAATTTTCTATATGCTATTCTCTGGTGGTGCAATGTTTACATCCCTCATAGTTCAGATAAAACCTAATTCTCGCATTAATTGCACCTGCTATTTTAACGTTTACATCCCTCATAGTTCAGATAAAACAGCCTTGACAGAAGCTCATAAACGAAATCGTAAAATGTTTACATCCCTCATAGTTCAGATAAAACCGGCTAAGATGTTGACTGGTCAGGTAGCTACTGTTGAGTTTACATCCCTCATAGTTCAGATAAAACATTCACAAGGTAGTCTTCAAAGTACATGTTGAAGTAGTTTACATCCCTCATAGTTCAGATAAAACTGCTGATGTAATAGACGGCAAGCTTTATGCGATTCCACGGTTTACATCCCTCATAGTTCAGATAAAACTTGTTAATGCACCAAATGCCATGCAATATGTTCCTGCGTTTACATCCCTCATAGTTCAGATAAAACCTGCTCAAAATTTTATTGAATTTTTTACTTACAAAGTCGTTTACATCCCTCATAGTTCAGATAAAACTTGTTCAATATGTATGGTTGTGAAACAAACAGAAGAGTTTACATCCCTCATAGTTCAGATAAAACTAACATACATTGTAAACAAAACTAAAAAAGCTTACACAGTTTACATCCCTCATAGTTCAGATAAAACTAACATACATTGTAAACAAAACTAAAAAAGCTTACACAGTTTACATCCCTCATAGTTCAGATAAAACCCAGTAGGTGGTTAACATGTTTAAAAAGTGGTATAGAGTTTACATCCCTCATAGTTCAGATAAAACCACAGTTATAGTAGCAGGATATCTCTTTTTTACAAAAGTTTACATCCCTCATAGTTCAGATAAAACAAGAAGTAGGAAGTAACAGAATTGATGATATTGTAGAAGTTTACATCCCTCATAGTTCAGATAAAACTTCGTCTTGCATAGCAATTTTCGCAGCCTTCACTCACGTTTACATCCCTCATAGTTCAGATAAAACTGAACGTTTGGGCCAAGGGGTCTACTGTCCGCCACCGTTTACATCCCTCATAGTTCAGATAAAACGCCTTGTGGTCTTTCTAAACCAAGGCGACGAATTTCGTGTTTACATCCCTCATAGTTCAGATAAAACCTCAATTCTGTCATTGTCAGATTTGTCGTTACCACAACGTTTACATCCCTCATAGTTCAGATAAAACACAGAAAACGACACAGTGAGAATTACAGCTTACGAGTTTACATCCCTCATAGTTCAGATAAAACTTACTTATAAGGGCAGGGGTAGTGAACGGTGGATTTATCGTTTACATCCCTCATAGTTCAGATAAAACAAGGATGTAGTAATAACTGGTCCAATTGCTGTTCCTGGTTTACATCCCTCATAGTTCAGATAAAACTAACTGAAACAACGAGCAATCATTTAATGCCTAATATGTTTACATCCCTCATAGTTCAGATAAAACCAAAGAAGGGCAAGAAAAAGAAGAAGAGCTCCAAAGTGGTTTACATCCCTCATAGTTCAGATAAAACTACCAGATGACAGGTACAATCCCAAAATAGTCCGACGGTTTACATCCCTCATAGTTCAGATAAAACTTCAACAGAGAATTCGAAGACCCAGAGAATGCAGACGTTTACATCCCTCATAGTTCAGATAAAACCTCCATTTTTTTAATTATTTTTCAAACCCCAAAGGGTGTTTACATCCCTCATAGTTCAGATAAAACAAAAGAGCTAAAAATCAAAGAACGTGAGTTTATCCAGGTTTACATCCCTCATAGTTCAGATAAAACCAGTGCTTGAGATTATAGAAGATTATCAGACAAGGAGTTTACATCCCTCATAGTTCAGATAAAACAAGTCGTATAAATCGTATAATCGCCAGACAAAGCTAAAGTTTACATCCCTCATAGTTCAGATAAAACAAGTCGTATAAATCGTATAATCGCCAGACAAAGCTAAAGTTTACATCCCTCATAGTTCAGATAAAACAAGTCGTATAAATCGTATAATCGCCAGACAAAGCTAAAGTTTACATCCCTCATAGTTCAGATAAAACGGTTTTAGCGAATTGAATAGTTCTATTCGTAATCGACTGTTTACATCCCTCATAGTTCAGATAAAACAAGGATTTGCGATACATATTTGTATTCAACAGAATAACAGTTTACATCCCTCATAGTTCAGATAAAACCCTGAAACCCGCTTTTCTGAATTCCTCAATTCTATCGTTTACATCCCTCATAGTTCAGATAAAACGATGGGATAAATTGTCCAGGACCAATAGGAGGATTAAGGTTTACATCCCTCATAGTTCAGATAAAACGTGAGATACCAGATAGCTGTAAAGTTTAGCATCATTGTTTACATCCCTCATAGTTCAGATAAAACCTTTTATTTTAGTACTTTTTATTGTAAAATTAAAGGGAGTTTACATCCCTCATAGTTCAGATAAAACAGCAGAACTTGAGGAAGCTATAGCACTGCTTATAGGGTTTACATCCCTCATAGTTCAGATAAAACGCTAAATTTTGAGTTTGTTGTTCACTTGCATTTGCGTTTACATCCCTCATAGTTCAGATAAAACCATTTGATTGTAAAATCACCTAAAACGTAAACGTTCTTGTTTACATCCCTCATAGTTCAGATAAAACCAAGGGTGCAGTAAAAATTGAAGAAAATAAGTATCTTGGTTTACATCCCTCATAGTTCAGATAAAACGGAATTAATCCCAAAAGTAAGTCGTCTCTAATCGTGAAGTTTACATCCCTCATAGTTCAGATAAAACTCAATCTTATTGCTTCTATAGCAAAAACAACATCTGAGTTTACATCCCTCATAGTTCAGATAAAACGTAAGACTGTAACAATTACGCTTTCTTATGATGCAAAGTTTACATCCCTCATAGTTCAGATAAAACCCATTTTCATAATCCCACCTTCCAATCATACAAATATGTTTACATCCCTCATAGTTCAGATAAAACAAGCGGAAGGCTAACAACAGTTACTCAGCAAGCTGGTTTACATCCCTCATAGTTCAGATAAAACCTTGATAAACCTTTTTGCCTTTAAATTTCGATTTCTCGTTTACATCCCTCATAGTTCAGATAAAACTCCCGCAAGCTGTTGCTAAGGTAGCGAAAGAAATAGTGTTTACATCCCTCATAGTTCAGATAAAACCTTTGCTATTCATTTCGTATCTCCTCCCTCCCCAAGTTTGTTTACATCCCTCATAGTTCAGATAAAACTTATGTGACCCTAAATTAATTACATGCACAGGTATTGTGTTTACATCCCTCATAGTTCAGATAAAACCTTACCCAAAATGATGAGCTAATAGTAACACAATACATGTTTACATCCCTCATAGTTCAGATAAAACGCTTATCACCTGAACAAAAAGCACCTCAGCTTTTTGCGTTTACATCCCTCATAGTTCAGATAAAACCCATCGCACCTTTCTGTAATTTCCTATATACCAGTAGTTTACATCCCTCATAGTTCAGATAAAACATCTTTAATATTTTGTCCTGTTTGGCTCAAAATTGAGTTTACATCCCTCATAGTTCAGATAAAACGCAGATTTTTGGATGTGGGTTCCTGTAGCACATAAAAGTTTACATCCCTCATAGTTCAGATAAAACAGTTTGGGTATCATAGGATATGTAATTGTAACAGTAAGGTTTACATCCCTCATAGTTCAGATAAAACCACAACAAGTGATGTAATCATCAAATTAAATACCGACTGGTTTACATCCCTCATAGTTCAGATAAAACAATGAAATTTGGAGCAACCTATGCAAACTTGTTATCGTTTACATCCCTCATAGTTCAGATAAAACTGAAAACTTCTTTGTACTTTCGCAATCCAGTTATTTTGGTTTACATCCCTCATAGTTCAGATAAAACCGACGCAACAATGATATAATGTTCGGGTAGCTCGGTGATGTTTACATCCCTCATAGTTCAGATAAAACCTCATTGTGTGATAATAGACGAGTTGCATGCGATAAGTTTACATCCCTCATAGTTCAGATAAAACTGACTATGAGACAGCGAAAAGTTTAAGTGATAAATTAATGTTTACATCCCTCATAGTTCAGATAAAACCTTACAACATTATTTATTGCACTCGTTATAAAACTAAAGTTTACATCCCTCATAGTTCAGATAAAACTAAGTCTGGAGAAAAGATATTCAAGTATGTAATTAAGAAGTTTACATCCCTCATAGTTCAGATAAAACCTGATAATAGCCTTGATCAATATAACTACTTCATAGTTTACATCCCTCATAGTTCAGATAAAACTCAAAATAATACTGTATATCCCCAATTATCCCCTCGTTTACATCCCTCATAGTTCAGATAAAACTGGAATGATAAAAGCAAATCCAAGGTTAGGTTCAATGTTTACATCCCTCATAGTTCAGATAAAACAAATTCAGTTTGGGATACTGCAAGAAATTGTGTATCAAGTTTACATCCCTCATAGTTCAGATAAAACGCGATGGATTGGTATTGGGGATTAATAATACTTAGTTTGTTTACATCCCTCATAGTTCAGATAAAACTGATTATACGCAAGAGCAAGCTCTGTCCTTGCTATCGTTTACATCCCTCATAGTTCAGATAAAACGTGTATTGCTGCAGTTCTGGGTCTACCCAATACTCCTCGTTTACATCCCTCATAGTTCAGATAAAACCCCAGAGACGAAAAGTGCATACAAATTTCCACACCATAGTTTACATCCCTCATAGTTCAGATAAAACTAACTGCTGGATCGTGCTTGGCTTTTGTTTTATTTCGTTTACATCCCTCATAGTTCAGATAAAACCGTATGGTATTTTGTCTTCGACTACACGCCTTTCTAAAGTTTACATCCCTCATAGTTCAGATAAAACTCTCTGACTGTTCCTGCTGTGGTAATCATAACAAGTAAGTTTACATCCCTCATAGTTCAGATAAAACAAGATATTGCAGTTGCAATTGAGAATGACATTATTAAGTTTACATCCCTCATAGTTCAGATAAAACAGAAAAAAGGGATAAAATAGCAAAAGCTCTCATCAAAAGTTTACATCCCTCATAGTTCAGATAAAACTGTTAGATGATGGAAGATGACAGATGACTGTTAGGGATGTTTACATCCCTCATAGTTCAGATAAAACAAGTTAGCAGACGGTGACAGAGTGGTAAGGATTGGGTTGTTTACATCCCTCATAGTTCAGATAAAACTAATATAAATTATTCAATAACAGGTGGCTCTGTTAAGTTTACATCCCTCATAGTTCAGATAAAACATATAGTTTCAATCTTACCTTATACATTGCAAGTAAAGTTTACATCCCTCATAGTTCAGATAAAACGATAACCAGCAGTTGCTTGAAATTCCAAATTACTTCATGTTTACATCCCTCATAGTTCAGATAAAACATCTTCCGCCGGTGCAACTTCCAATACGTTTTTCTCTGGGTTTACATCCCTCATAGTTCAGATAAAACTTTGGGAATTGGCACTGAAAACTTATCAAGTTTTAAGGTTTACATCCCTCATAGTTCAGATAAAACGAAGGTTCAAATATGACACCACGCCTAATAGAATATGTTTACATCCCTCATAGTTCAGATAAAACCACCTTATTATGCAGCTGGTACTTGCAAGATTCTTATTGGTTTACATCCCTCATAGTTCAGATAAAACGCTTCTTTGTTGTGTATTGCTCTAAAGGTAGCATATGTTTACATCCCTCATAGTTCAGATAAAACCATGGATATTGACAATGTGGCAAAATCTATTTTGGAGTTTACATCCCTCATAGTTCAGATAAAACCCACGCATAAACTTGAAAAATGCAGCTTTTTTCTCGCTGTTTACATCCCTCATAGTTCAGATAAAACAAGCACCGTCGAGAGCTGCAAACTTTGCAAAAGGCTGTTTACATCCCTCATAGTTCAGATAAAACCGGCAATTTGCGATACTTACAACCGCACGACCCATTTCGTTTACATCCCTCATAGTTCAGATAAAACTCAAGTATTTGCTCTTGTGATTTGCTATTGCTTTTTAGGTTTACATCCCTCATAGTTCAGATAAAACCAGCAGGAATTACAGGGATATCGTCCTGATTGTAAATGTTTACATCCCTCATAGTTCAGATAAAACTGACAGGATTAGAAGAAGAAGCTTGACCGAGGTAACTGTGTTTACATCCCTCATAGTTCAGATAAAACCCGTCGATATAAATCAAATACACTTCTCCATCTTGGTTTACATCCCTCATAGTTCAGATAAAACTGAGAAAATTTTTACTTTATCTTTTTCCATTTTATTACGTTTACATCCCTCATAGTTCAGATAAAACCAGTTATCAGCGTTGCGGGATAATCTAAGAATAGTTGTGTTTACATCCCTCATAGTTCAGATAAAACTATACATCGACGAAATACCCTTCTTGTAGCTGGAAAAAGTTTACATCCCTCATAGTTCAGATAAAACTTAAAGTCGTTAGTTGAAAAATCCCAAGCATATTCTTTGTTTACATCCCTCATAGTTCAGATAAAACTAGGGTCAGCTAACTTTGAAATTATGCTCACTACAGTGTTTACATCCCTCATAGTTCAGATAAAACCGTTGTTTTGGTCTATGCTTCTCGCTGCAGCTTCAATTGTTTACATCCCTCATAGTTCAGATAAAACTCACTGTTGACTTTTACGGTGAAATGTCCGCACAAATGTTTACATCCCTCATAGTTCAGATAAAACAGGTTTTTAACCTGTTGAAATACTTTATTAAAAAGTGAGTTTACATCCCTCATAGTTCAGATAAAACCGGATTCGAACTCCATTTCCAAGGTCCATAATCCGTCGTTTACATCCCTCATAGTTCAGATAAAACCATACAAGAAACATTTCCCTTGCGATAATTCAAAACGTTTACATCCCTCATAGTTCAGATAAAACATATAAGCACCTATTTTGTACTTCCCTAAACCTATTCCAGTTTACATCCCTCATAGTTCAGATAAAACGCAAAGTCGCTTGCATCATACCCGTCCACTTTGTCTACATGTTTACATCCCTCATAGTTCAGATAAAACACAACATGGAATGCAATAAAGAACGTATTTTTGACGATTGTTTACATCCCTCATAGTTCAGATAAAACCTTAAATCTTTGCCTTTCTTGATTGAAAATTGCTTGCGTTTACATCCCTCATAGTTCAGATAAAACCTTTATTTTCTTGTTTTTGATTTTTCTTTTGTAACAAGTTTACATCCCTCATAGTTCAGATAAAACTATCCTAACAAAGATTTAACCTGAGACGTAAAATTATTGTTTACATCCCTCATAGTTCAGATAAAACAGGTTGTGTTATTCTAAATCTTCTATTAATGATTTAAGTTTACATCCCTCATAGTTCAGATAAAACCAACAAATACTATATTAGAACCCTTCTCCTCAAATACACGTTTACATCCCTCATAGTTCAGATAAAACAAATCAGGCGGTAAACCTCTTAACTTGTGTTCAAACAAGTTTACATCCCTCATAGTTCAGATAAAACATTAATTGGCTATACTCACGTTTTCCTCAAATGCCTATGTTTACATCCCTCATAGTTCAGATAAAACTTTTCTTCTATCCATACTTTTGCCAGTACACCATCAAGTTTACATCCCTCATAGTTCAGATAAAACATTTTAATGTCAAGTTAGGAGAGAGCTCTGTTTATATGTTTACATCCCTCATAGTTCAGATAAAACTACGCAACAATCATGATACCTTCGATGAAGAAAGCAGTTTACATCCCTCATAGTTCAGATAAAACCAAGAAGTTGAAGGAAAGAAATTTTACTATGTTGATTTGTTTACATCCCTCATAGTTCAGATAAAACGGCACTTGTTAGGCAAAATAGACGAGAACGTAGCAGTTTACATCCCTCATAGTTCAGATAAAACTTGAGCGAGAAAGATATTTTGTGCTGACAAGTTCAGTTTACATCCCTCATAGTTCAGATAAAACGTGGTAATGGTGTTAACAAGCATAGAACAAATTGGTATGTTTACATCCCTCATAGTTCAGATAAAACTGTATTGATTTATTACGTAATTACGTATATACTATATATGTTTACATCCCTCATAGTTCAGATAAAACCTATATTGAAAAGTTTGATATTTCAAGGTTTTAGCGAATGTTTACATCCCTCATAGTTCAGATAAAACCAAGGGCGATTGGAAGAGCGTTTGGAACGACATAGTTTACATCCCTCATAGTTCAGATAAAACCCATTAATAAAAAATATCCTCTTTTCTATGCTATATCTTTATTATAACCCATTAGCAAAATCTTCTCAACAAAAATAAATTGCAGCGAGGGGGTGGTTGGGTTTTGTAAGGAGTTGGTAAATACCTTTTAAAGCCTTGTAGGAAGAGAAGGCAGAAACTTTAAATTAGTTATAGGCCTCGCTGCAGAATGGTTTTGTTCGGAAATACAGGTTCATCTCTAACTTTATTTCAAAATCTTCAAATTATAATAGAATCATAGTTCTTTTCTTGTCCCAAAACCTTTTTATTGCACACAAGTTTATATTCCATCTCATAAAAATAGACCGAATCTTCATCTTTTTCTATTACCGATAAAAGTTCTCGTTTGCACTTTTCAAGCTTTCCAAGTGTAATCTCTCCTTCAAAAACTGAGTTTTGAACCCATGTGAAGTATTTTTTCAAAATCTTTCTTACCTTGTTGACTCTCTTTTCATTGATGTCGTATGTTACTATGACAAAGATGTTCTATCACTCCTCCGAGCAAAAATTTGTCATCAAAGACTAATTGCTGGACTTGAAAAGATTTAAGTGCCTTATAGCACATTCAAGCCAACTTACCACCATGCTTTGAGTGGTGAGTAAACCTGATCGCCTATAAAATGTTTTATTAGCTTATAGCACTCAAGTCTTATAAATCCCTTATAGGAAACATTTCTATTTAGCTGTCTGTGACGAACTGTAGTCTCAAGCTTGCTTTGGAACTCTTTTATAAATATCTTCTTTCCCTCTTGGTTCAGATAACAATAGTTCAAATCTTCATCGAAATGTTCAAGACTAATTTGGCGGTTGTTGAGAAGTTTGAATATTACTGTGTCAACAATCAACGGTTTGAAAATCTCAGAGATGTCAAGGCTCAGTGAAAATCTTTTTTCACTTGGTTCATGCAAAAAACTTATTGTTGGGTCAAGTTGCGTTTGATAAATTTGAGACAAAGTGTGACTATAAATTAGGCTATTTCCGAATGAAATCAAGGCATTGATAGGATTTGTGGGTGGTCTTTTTTCTCTTTTTTCCATTGCAAAATCTTCTGGCAAGAACTGATTAAACGACTGATAATATATATTGCGAATTCTTCCCTCAAGCCCCATCAGCTCTGCAATGTTTGATATATTGAACCTGCCTTTTCCCCACTCATCTTCAATTGCAATCAAAAAAGCCTCAGCTTCTTTTCTTTCTCTCAAATTTCGCATCATGTGGTATACTGCCGACTCAACAAAACAATACGCTAAAAATAATCTCTTTTCTCTATCAAGATAATGCAGAGCTTGTCTTACAACAACGTCTCCAGATACATTTTTCTTGCGTGGCAAGAAACTCCCAGCATAAAAGCCGTAGTAGTTGTAAAAATGAAGAACAATGCCGTATTGAGAGATATAATTTAGAGCTTTGGTGTTTAAGTCTACCTCTCCAAAGATGTGAATCTGCTCAACATTCTCAATGTCAATAGACCTTTTTTCCACTTCGGTCTCAAAGTATAAGGTGTTTTCGTGCCTTCGGAGCCTTCCGTTAGAAGTAAGATACAAGCTCTTTTGCATACTATTTTACCCCCAGCAAAACTCAAAGTACGCGCACGACTTGCAAATCTTTTGTTTTTGCGCAGGTGGTGGAATGGGCTTTGTTGTAATTTCTTCTATCTCTTTTAAAGCTTGCTTTACCTTTTCTTTGTACTCAGGGGTCAGCTCCAGCACCTCTTTTCTTTTCTCTTTCGGATAATTGATTATTCCTTGCTTTTGAATTCCTTTTTGCTTGAGATAGTAAAGATAGTACACAACCTGCATTATATCAGCTTCTTTCATTTTACTGCTATATTTTACTTCTCTGATGCTGCCGTCTGATAAAATATCTATCATGACAAGGTTGTCAATCAAGACTTCTTTTGTGTTTTCTTTTGGATACGAATACTCATGTAAAACTTTGCCCAGAAGAACTTTGTCTGATGTACTTTCAAAAGTTATGTTTTTGCTAAATAGCCAGAGTTTTCTTTTGCAGATGTAAAGGTAGTTGATTTTTATGCCTTGAAATTTGACTTCAGAAAATTCTTGTATATCTTCCATTTTTCTCTCACTCACTTATTTACCATATATCAGATTGTTCTAATCCTTTTGGTGGTATCAAACCTAATTGGTCATCATATTCGCAATCAAGTATATAGATCCCTAAATCTTTGTTATAACAACTTGCTCCGCCTTTGGCAAAGAAGTATGCCGGGGCTGTAACGGTATATTTTCTGATGGAGGAAATTAATTTCAATTTTTCTATAGACCTTATAGACCTTGAATTTATTTTTTTAAGAGCTTCATTTATTTCTTCGATATTTTTATCAAATATTTCTCTCGGTATGCCAGAAATTGTAACAACATCTCTGAAGATCTTTTGTGCTTCAATTTTTCTATCTGCTCTGAAGCCAAGTTCTAAAAGTTCATATGCCTTTTTGAATTTACTTATAAAATTGGTACTTGAGAGTGCATCAATATCGTATACATATTCATTTAGCTCTTTCTTGTCATATTCTGTAATTTTATTTTCATCAAATTTTTTCAGAAACTCTTCTGTCCTGTCGACAATCTCTCTCTGATAAACTTTTCCGATTCCACTTGGGTCTTTGGTCAAAATGATAACATTCGGGCATAGCTCATTATATGGTCTTTTTCTATATACCCTTCCCATTCGCTGAAGTAGCGAATCTGCCGATGCAAGTTCTGTAAACAAGATATCATAATCTATGTCAAGTGAAGCTTCCACAAGCTGAGTTGATATTACAATACCGTTTTTTCTGTGATTTGAGATAACAATTTGCTCTTTTTGCCTCTTTTGTCCCTCTAAAAACCTTGAATGCAAAAGTTCAACAGGAATCTCTCCAAACCTTTTTAGATTTTCCTTTATAACTTGGTAAACTTCCTGTGACCTTTTTACAGTATTGCATATAACAAGCACATTTTTTTGTTTTGCATGTTCAACTATTTCGTCTACGCAGTCTAAAATTGAAAGTTCTTTGATTGCAATAATATGAGAATATCTCTTTTTCAGTTCTTCATCTGAATATGCTTGCAAATACTCAGCCCACTCTCCAAGGTGTTTTAGGATAAGCGGGTTAATTGTTGCACTCATTAAGCAAAACTTTCCATTTAAATTTATGATTTCTTCTAAGGTCTTTATTATAATTGCCAAAGACTCTGGAGAGTAGCTCTGCGGTTCATCTATTACAATCTTTGAGTATAAGAATAATGAATAAATCTTTTCAAATCCCGGCCACTTCAAAGCTGATGTAAAAATCTGGTCTCCTGTTGTAACAATTATTGGAAGACTTAAATTCTTAGCAAGATCAACGCTATCAAACAGAGCTTCTAACTCTTGATTTTCGCGCTCCAAATTCAAATATTTTTCAAGTAAATATATCATACTATCTGAGTGCAAAATCCCAACCTTATCCTCGCCAAAGATTTTTGCTAATCTCTCATACATTGCATTGATAGAAACACGAATTGGAAGAGTGTAAATGAGCTTACTTTTGAATGCCCAGTTTAGCCCAAACTCTGTCTTCCCACTGCCAGTTGGAGCAAATAAAATTACGTTTTTTTCAGAAAGCTCCATCGCCTTTCTCTGAAAATCTTTAAATCCGGTAAAACTGCACTTGCTCTTCAAATAAACTTCAACCTTTTCAGGGAAATTATTAATCTTTGCCTCTTCTGCACTGATTCCTGCAGAACTTGAATGGTCAATCCTGTGCAAAAGCCCTTTTAAAAAAATTCTAAAAATCACCTTTTTGTCCGAAAGGTCATATGAGTCTTTGAACATCAATTCTCTTAATTGATTAATTACCCTATATGTATAATTCGAACTTTCCACTACTTTATCCCTGTCAGGGACTGAAGGAAGTAACTCAAACAGAGGTTTTAGCGTTTGATTCTCTATATACTTTGAAACGTCCTCACAGATGTATTTATTGAAATATTGGAAATTAACATCAAAATCTCTGTCATGCGAAAATGCAATTGCAAAAAGTAAATTTTGAAAATCTTCACAGGTAATATTACCTTTTTCAATTTCATCTTCCAAATTGACAAAAACTATAGATATAAAGTTATGAGGCACCTCCTTAGACAAACCCTTAACTTGAGGTACCTCATGCACTTTTGTCTTATCCCTTATTTTTTGCTGAAATTTCGAATTTGCCTTGCCCAAATCGTGATATATTATCGCTAATCTTAGAAGATACTTGAGCTTCTGATAGTCTATTTGCAGCCTTTTACAACCTTCTTCAATCTCTTCCTTATATTCTTCAAACAGCTTTTCCATGTTATTTAACAAATCCATCGTGTGTTGATATATGGTTTGATATTCACTTCCTTTGTCACTTTTAAATTTCTTGGCATAAAGTTCTATATCCTTGTAACTATCAATTTTCATACTCCTCATCACCTATTAAATCAATGATTATATTCTCATCATCTACCATAACCTCTTGGTCAACCATTGCCATTGGATTTAACTGTTCTAATGTTTCAATAAAAACTACATCTTTTTTGTGAGTAAATATCCTCAAACCATCTTTGGTCTTTTCATATCTATTGTTGAGTCTGAACCTGATTCCATCAATCATAAGTTTCTCAGCAGTTGAGCTTTTCAAATACATTCCTATCTCTGGTGGTCTTTTCTTTATATATTTTTTGTACTCTACTTTACTTGGCTCAAAAAATTTTACTTCGTCTATTCTCATCAAATCCTCTTTTCGGCCCAAACCCCAGTAAGAGTCAAAGATATTTTCATATATTTTTTCTAAAACATCCTTTTCAGCATTTACATGAATACACAGCTGAACATCAACAAGGTTTGTCACATATATAACGCCATTTACCACTCTTGCAGAAACCTCATTTACAACAGGAGCAGTGTCATCTTCTCCCCTTAGTCTATCAAACTTTATTATCCTTTGAATATCATAAACAACAGAGTTGAACTTTCCACATATGGATACTGCCATTTTGTAATATTTTCCATCTCTTGCACCCAAAATATTGTGAAGCCACCCCTTCACGGTAGATGGTGGTGGTAGAGGATAAGAGTCTATTATTCCATATGAAAATGGTTTTCTGAAGTTTGCAAAAGGCTGATAAATCTTAATTTTTAGAAGGTTATTGAGCATCTTTAAACTGTCCCCTCTTCGTAATATTTTCTTGCTCTTTCTTTCAAATTTTCAAAGAAGTAATCAATTGTGCCGCTTGAAGCTGGCAGAAGCTTTTTGAGCTCTTCTTCATTTGCAAAAAAGCCTTCTAATATTCCTAATAGAGTGTAATCAAAGACCTTCTTGCCATTTGGTAGTGTCAGCTCACATGTGCTATGAAGCAGCCTTGGGTCAATTGCATAGGCTGAATTTTCTTTTATAATTCTAATTCTATTTAAGAAAAACGGATTTTTTATTGGATAAAGACCACCTATTGCAAAAAGCGGGCTTAAATTTTCTCTTCTACCCTTAATTTCTCTGCTCAAAAACTTTATTGCATCAAATAAGCTATAAAGCCTCTTAAGTTTTTCATCAACTGGTATCTCTTCAACCACTTCTCCTTTTTCATTAAAATCCTTGCCCAGTCTGTCTAAGTCAATTGCCACTGTATAGGTATATAAGGATTTGTGCTGTTCAAGCTGGTATGGATTTGGATTAGTATTTGCTCTTTTTGCTAAATTTAAGTTTGTTGCAAACTCTATGTCGTTTTTGTACTCTTCCAAAGAAACGGCTGGAGTAATTTTCACAACCGCTGTTCGTGTTTGTGCATTTTGACCTTGCCCTGAAGTTTTCATGTAACCAAACAAATCTATCTCCGGATACTCAGCAATTGTTGCTTCTTTTTTAAATTGAACTACCTGCTCATCCCCTGTTACTGGGGTTTCCTTAATACCTGCATTTTCTAACATAAATTTGTACTTTTCAAATCTTAAAGCCTGTCGTGACATGTAGGTGTATATCTTATTTTCTCTTGTAAGTTTTTTAAGCTCAGAGATGTTCCCCAAACTTTCTCCATAGTTTAAGCTCATTGCTTCAAACACAACTGTAATTGTAATTCCTGCATTTTTATTCATTATCAACAACCTCCTCACTATTTTCTACTTTTTCATCTTTTTCGCTTCCAAGCAGTCCATTTACAAAGCTGTACCCCAGTGCACAAAAATTGTCTCTGTCATTTATACACGACACAAACAAAGCAGGAACTTCCATGTTATAGCTCATATAGGTTCTAATAATCAGATTCATAAATGTATTTACGTCGCCTATTCTGAGTGCCGAAATTAGTCTGTAAGCAAGGCTGGTTATTTTGTTTTCAGCTTTTGAGGCTAAGAACTTTTTCTTTAGTTCCTGGCCAAAGAAATACATTTTCCACAACCATTTTTCATCCATTAACTCTCCACCTCTTTTTATACTTTTTAGATATTTATACGTAAGGATGTTATACATTTGGAGTCTATAAGGAGAAAGATTTGTATTTATTTTGGAATTTGGTTTTTGGGAACTCAAATATTGCCCTTCCAAGAATGATAAAAACTGAAAACTCAATGTGTTATTCAAAAATCTTTGCATAAATCCTCCAAAAGGATATATAGTATTGTCATTTATCCTAATATAATTTCCTGTAATTTTTTCAAACACATCATAGTTTGAGGTTATAAATTCTGCCTTCTGTTTAGAAATATTAAATCCATAAAGCTTTGGTGCAACAGTTGTTAAATCTATCTCAATGAACAAAATATTGGCCAAGCTAAATTTGCTCTCTTCCCTTAGCTTCAAAAGCAGATAATCATTGAGAAAATTCAAAATCCCTTTTTCTTTTAATATGTTCTCTTCTCTTGACATCATTTCCATAAATAGCTTATTTGTCTGATAGAGCTCCAACATAGAGGTATTCCTATCTACAAAATAAAACTTTTTGGTTTGTCCTATTCTAAATTCGGTCAATCCTGCAAATATGCAAAAATATATCAATTCACAAATCTCACAAATGGGCAGCTGCGGCTTGAAATTCCAGAAAAAATTCTTATTGTCTTTATTAGCACCCAGAAAGCTTACAAGCCCAGTGTCTAATAAAGCATCCTTTTTAGCAGGTCTTAACCCACAAAAGATGCAGGTGTGATGTTTGTCCTGTTTATTTGTTCTTTGGATTATAGGAGCTTCAAAATCGTTATAAAACCTGTTTTTCAATCCAGTGGTAACACTGCGTTGCAAAAAACTCTTTTGCCCATAAATGGAGCTTATGGTTGCTAAGTACGTTTTGACGTCATTTTCAATAAACTCTTGTTTGTTCTCATTTAACAATCCAATTATTTGAGTAACATATTGCTCGGCATCATCCTTGCTAAAATTTCTTGGCAAAGCTATATTCTGTGTGTCTGCTAATTGTTTTAATTTTGAAAAACCATCCACTCTTTTTTTAAAATTGCTTACCTCTTGTTTTAAATTTTTATCAAATTCATTATCTTTCAGCTTTTGCAATAATTTATTGCCTAAATCAATCAACTCATCTGTTCGTGGATACCTCTGGTAAGCTTTTTTGAAAAACTTATCAGAAAACCCTTGCAAACTATTTCTATTAAACTCTATGTAGTTTGGCCCGACTGTTATGATATTTTGAGAAGCTATATCCTCTCCATCCAGCATAATCTCAATAAAACCAATAATTCCTGCATTATAAGCCCAATCTCCTAAATATACCCTCTCTACCATCTCCAAATATTCCCCTTTGCTATCTTGCTTATTTTGCCACCTCAACAAACCCAAATCCCTGTCCTCTTCTAAATCCTATCCCATTTTGATACAATTCTTTTAAATCCTCCGGGTCTCCTGATAGTTCAAACAAACCAGAAAATCCTGTCAAAAACATTATGTCTTTGCCTGTAGTTTCAACAAAATCTGATATTCTGTGTTTTACAACAGTCTTTTGTACATTTATTGGCCTGAAAGTTAACCTCTTTTGCAGTTCTCTGTTTTGCCCTCGCAAAAGACGAATATTTCTAATCTCAAAGTCAATAACATCGTTGAAGACTTCTTCAAACTCTTCATCAAAAGGCAAAACTGGCACTTTTTTGTTGCCTTCTTTTTTTTCAATCAAAATTGGAGCAAACGTTTTGAAGGTCATTTTTGAGTCAAACTTTTCTGGCTCTCTTAGCAAATACGTTCGCTTAAGCGCAATCTTGCAGCTATCTGTTAAAGGGTATGGATAGAGACGATTGTTGAGTAAGCTGTTGTACATGTTTACAAAAAACTCATAGTCAGATGTGGAAAGATTAAGCAAAATATCTCCTCTGAAAGAAACGGTATCATCTTGAAAGTTCATATTGGGAAGATTTACTGCAAAGACAAAAGGCTTTTGCCATTTATTCTTTTTATCTTCCCACCAGTAAAGCCTGTTGAAATATTCTTGATTGTAAAGTGATAGTGCTCTTTTTAAAAAACTCATAAAAATGGCTCTGTAATAGATAGGAAGTTCATGAACCTGTCCTTGTTTTTCAGATACTTCAAAGATAAATTTTGCTCTCATGTAAATATCCCACCTTTTTCTTTAACATTAGCATCAATTTGCATTGATTATTATATTTCGACATTAATTGCTAAAATCCTTCTTTCTTTTTGAAAAAATTTAAAATTTTTAGGTGTTTAAAAATAATCTAATGTTTCAAGAGATAATAAAAAAAGCTACCATATCGAGGCAGCCTTGAATTGATTTATATTAGTACAATTTACCCTTGACTTTATTGCAAAATTTTCTTCTCAACCTTTTTAAAATACTCCAAAAGCTCCTTTTCATACTCCTTATATACCTTTTTTGTATTAGAATCTCTGAATGACTGCAAATCTTCATTCAAAGTGTCAAGCAAAAATATTATCTTTTCGATATCGGGTTTAATTTGCAGAGCAAGGTTTCTGTCTTTGCGCGCAATTATCTTTTCGTTTATCTTTTTTAAAAAATCTCTTACATTAACAACAAGCTCATACCTTTCATCCATTATCCTGCCAATATCCTTTTCTTCAAAGATATCAGGTTCTTTTGCAATTGACATTGTCAATGTATTGTTTAAAAAATATTCTTCTGTTCTTCCTCTCAAGTACGAAAAATCAACATTTTGGTCCTCTACAAGATGCTTTAGGATATCCTTTGCATCAGAGAGCTTGTGCGAATATTCAGCAAAGAAGATATTGGGTATTTTGGCATTGTAATTTGTCTTGAACACTTCTAACTTATTTGCTTTATTGGTAAGAGATATAATTATAACAACACTAAAAATTAAATATACCAGTAAAACTATTACAAAATAAAATCTGCTTGTTCTCTTTTTCAATTTTATTACCTCCAGAATTTTATAGGCTTTCTCCATCAACATTTAAATTCAAAGGCATCATCAGCCATTTTGCTACTTATGCTCTATATTTTTCTGATAGTTATTATATACCCTATCAAGTTTTTTAATGGAGCAGTTGCGCCAAATTATATCCGGTTATTTAATGATACTGAAATCTGGGTTATCATATAAGTAGTGGATACTATTTTTTTATGTACCATCTACTACCTTGAAATTTATGGCAATATTCTATTCTATACTTTCATGGAATGTCAAAGTTCATTTTAGTTTATAATAATTGATTATTGTTAATTTTTCTTCTTTATTCTTATATTTTCTCATTCTATCTCAAAATTGCTTTAAGTTTTTAAAGCTAAAAAATTTTTTGAAAGTTCTTATCATTTTTTGGTACTATATTAATAGCTAATCCTCAATTGGAGTGAAAAATATGGAGAAAGTCAACCAGTTTATCACAAAATATATATACCTTTTTGCAATAACAAGCCTTGTCTTTCCAATATTTATTATGTTTTCTTCCATGGTTGCTCCAGTGGACGTATCCAATATTTTTTTGGCATTTGTGGTCATGGACATTTTGTTCTTGCTAATACCACATCTTATTCGCGCAAAAAGCCAGGGAATGTGGGAAAAGATTTTAAATATCCTGTTTATAATAGTAGTTCCCCAAGGTTTTGCATTAATTGTGTTAAAGCCCTATGGTTTTTTTGAAATGTTTCTCGGTCAAGTTTTTTGCATGGGACTTTATATACACTCATATTTGATATTCGAAAAAGAGCAGGTCTCGCTCTCACTGGGAGCAATCTTAGCAGGTCTTTGGGCTATAATAATCGTGGGAGCAGTTTCAAGTTTTATGAACATCCCAAGAAATATTACAAGCCAATACACTACCTATTCAATAATATTTTTGGTGACAAGTGTTTATCTCATAAACAGGGTTAACTTGGAAAATCTGCTGAGCAGAAGATATAGAAGAAAAAATAGCATATCAAACAGTATAAGTTATATTAACCTATTCTTGAGCATTGGGTTTATCGTGATGCTTCTTCTTCTTTTCAAGTTCAAGGGGCTTGCACCATACATTGTTGCATTTATTGTGGAAGTGGTAAAGTTTGTGCTCAAAGTGATAAAGAAAATCCTCGACTTTTTAAACTCTTTGTTTGCCACAACAAAACCACAGACAAATACCGGAAATGGATTAGAAGAATTTCTCAAAAATATGAGACCAGCAAAAAAGAGCTTGCTCTCTCAAATCCTTGACTTTATTGGTTATGTCCTTGCACTGTCAATTTTGGGATTTTTGTTATACAAGACTTTTGGGATTTTTGTAAACATATTGAAACAGATGATGGCAAACTTTTTGCTCTTTTTGAATAGCATTGCTGGTAATCTTCAGATTGAAGAAAGAGGGCAAAACTACACAGATGTGAAGACATTTATCTTTGCAAAAAAATCCCCTCATCAAAAATTAAAAAATGCCAGAACAAAAAGAGTAAGCTTTGAGAAAATAAACGATTTAAACCTGCGACTTCGAATCATCTTCAAACTCACAATGGAATATTTCCATCACAGGAAAAATTATGTGCTCAAAAGTTCTTACACCCCAATTGAGATGGGAAAGACCATCTCAAAAGGTGAGCTTTTAAACGCTGATGTTGTGAACAAGCTTGTTGAAGAATATAATAAAGTTAGATATAACAGAGAATACAAGGTACTGTCCACTGAGAACTTTGAGCGCTTTTTGAAAAACCTTAAATAATTCTATTTCTTTTAAACTTGCATACAAAAAGCAATATCCGAATAAGTTATTTATTGAGAGGCTGGATTTTTGATTTTTAAAAAAGCAAATGAGATTTAAAAGATATGTTCTTGTGATAATAGAAAAAACAAAGCTAAGCAAGTTCTTTATACCCTTTCTTGCTCTTTTGTGCTGCATGGTACTGCTTTTAGTGTATCTTTTTTACAATCCAAAACCCAAAATAAAAGAAGCTGCCAGCCAAGTATCATCGTATATTGCTATCATTTTTGAAGATGCTGGAATGGACGAGGAAGAAGTACAAAAGCTTTTGAGTATAAATGTGCCGTTTGACATTGCCATCATTCCCTTTTTGCCTTTTTCCAACAAGATATCTCTCATGTGCCATGAAAAAGGAAAGGAAGTTATGCTTCATCTTTCAATGGAACCTGAAGAGGGAAGTACTGTTTGGCTTTGCCCACGAAGTATTATGAATGCAACACCAGATGATGAGATTGAAAAAATTTTCAAAGATGCCCTGGCAAATGTAGCAAATAGCAAGGGACTGAGTATTCATCTTGGTACACTTGTCTGCAAAAATGAAAGAATAGTAAAAAAGCTTTCTACCATTGCAAAAGAAAATAATTTGTTTATAGTAGACTCTACCTTTTCCTCAGAGTCACTCTTTGCAAAAATAGGAAAGCAGATGGGACTTCAAGTAGTCATCCCAGACATTGTAGTTGATTCAAGAAATGAGCTAAAACCAATACAAGACAAGTTCAATCTTCTTTTTAACATAGCAAAGAAGAAAGGATTTGCAGTGGCAATAGGTCACCTTGGGCTTGATGGTGGTATCACAACAATTGAAGCATTCAAGCAGGCCATTCAAAGGGCTGAAAAAGAAAATATAAAGTTTGTATTTGTCTCAGAGATTTCAAGGCTTCAAAAGGAAAATATTAAGTAATTTTAATTGAATCTTTCTTTTTATCGCAATATAATTAATATTCAGGACTACAAAAGAACAAAAAGCAGGAAGGAGAAGATAGAATAGAAGACATGAAGAAAAACCTTGTTGCAGTTTTGATAACATTTGTCTTTTTCATAAACTTATTTTCTTTCGGCAGGGTACAAGCAACGCAAAGCGCACCAGAAAAGCATCTATTTTCTGTAAAGCCAAAAGGAAACTATGTTGAGATTTTGAAAGGCAGTCAAGTTGTTGCCAAGATATTGCCACCAGAACTTTTAGATGAATCTCCAGCAAAAAAGGAAGAGACCCAAACAATTCTGCTGCCGTTTATTGAAAATGGAGTAGTTAACTGGAGGTTTGAAAAAAGTGAACCTTCAGACCTTTTATTTTTGTCAGACGGTAAAAATAATACTTTAAAGCTCAACTTTCATACGTTTGACGTCTTTTATAAAATAACATCACCGTATATTGCCCTCAAAGATGAATATCAATCTGCTCAGATTGCCTTTAGCTACAACTTCGAATTTAAAAGAACGCCCCAGCTCAAAGACGATGAGACCATCAATGTAGAAATCTCTATTTTTTCTGAAAACAAAACAAAAATACTTCTACTACCTGAAAAGATAAAACTAACTTCTGGCAAGGGAACATTTAAAACCTCTTTTTCTGTCCCGGTTGATAGTAAGTTTATAAGCTTTGAGATTTCTCAGACAAGCCGCAATCTTATAAGCTGTGAGTTTGAAAATTTCAAGATAACCCTTGTAAAACCCTCAAAGTACACCTTCTTGCTGAAAAACGTTCAGGTTTACAACAACTATATTCAGCAGGATTTTGAAAATGGTTTCCAAAAGTTTACCAGAAAAATATTTGTATCTTCCTCACAGGATGTCATAAATGTTGAAGAGACTTTAAAAGCAAAAGAAGACCATCAAATTTTCAAAGAATACTCCTTAGTTGAATTTGAGTCAAGACCCCTTTTTATTCTGAAAAGAGATTACAAACTCGAAAAATTCACAAAACCTATGTATGTTACAGACTCTCTTTCAGATTTTTATTTAAAGCTTGAAAACTGTGCCATAGGTTATGCAAACAATTATGATTCAATCGAAACATATAACCTGAAAAATAAGGCAAATGTGTTTATGTTTCTTTCAAATTCTGATGATATAAAGTATTTTGTAATTGGAAAAAACAAAGAACATATATACACCACAACACAGCTGTTCAGAAGAGGATTCGAAAAGACATATGTGTATTCCATCTTTCCTGAGAATTACACATATTCGATAAAATCAAGGTCACCAAACGCCACAAAAGCTATTTTAATCTTTTCTCATCACTCTGACTCAAATATGATATCAATTATAAAAGCTATGATGTTTGGCACAACAGATACTAAAGACCCTTCTTATATGAAAAAGGGATTTGTAGGATATAAAATACCAATAACATGGGGATTCTTCTACAAATCAGTAAAGGGAATACCTGGATTTGACAATCCAGAATACAAAAAGCTCATAGAGTTTTTGGCTCAAAAGAAAATAGAGGTTGTGTTGCACACAGCATCGCCAGTTGCTCAAGAAAACACTGTGCAGCTTATCAAAAAAGCACTGGAAGATACAAGCTATTTAAAGCTTGATGACTGGATTGACCACAGTCTATCTGACGGCACACGAAGTGCAGCTTTAAAGAGCGAAGGTGCTATCAAAGGTAGCAAAAACTATTCGTTTGACCTTTTTTTGAAACACGGGTACAAATACTGCTGGTCGTACCTTGACGTAAAGATAGACTCGCTCAACATGCTTCAGCCTGACAAAGTCACTTGGCATCCGCAGATTTTTTTCAAGAACTACAACTTTGGAGAAGGTGACTCGCTTTACCAGTGGAACTCGGTAAGATACAGAAATCTTCCAAAGATGCTCACTCAAAATCAACTTGACAAACTTATAAATGAAAACGGAGTGTGTATCATCCACGACTACTTTGCACATCCTATGCAGAAAAATAGGCTTTTTGTTGTAAAGAACAAAAACGTGTATATCTCGCCGCAGTTTGATAAAAGTCTCAGATTAGTCTCAAACCTCATGAGCAAAAAACTTCTGTGGGTACCAACAGTAAAAGAGTTTATCGACTATGAGGTTGCATTGAAAAATGTGCAAATAACGCCGCTTGACTCAACAACCCTTGTTGTAGACAATAAAAACTACTCTGAGATAAAAGGTTTTACCTTAATTACCCTTTTGCCAAATGGTCAGGAAAAAAGAACCACAGTTAATCTGCTTCCAGGTGTAAATCTCATTACAATACCATAAAAACAAAAGGGGCTTTAGGAGCTAATCTATTGCCTAAAGTCCCTTTTTCTTCCTTTTGATTCTTTCTTTCATTTTATTCTCCTGCTGAGATAACAGCTTCATACTTCTCAATCACAGCTTTTTGAACCATGTCTCGCGTCTCCTGGTTTATTGGATGAGCAATATCTTTAAATTCGCCCTCAGGCGTTTTGCGGCTTGGCATAGCAATGAAAAGCCCGTTTTGCCCCTCGATAATCTTGATGTCATGAACAACAAAACAGTTGTCAAAGGTCACCGACACAATAGCCTTCATTCTTCCTTCATTTGTAATCTTTCTAATCCTAACATCTGTCACCTGCATAAGTCCATCCTCCATGTTAAAATTTAGTGTTGTTATTTTATATAATTCTCCACTTTTTAATCTTTCCCTTTAGCATTTTTAACAAAATTTTCTTTCTATTTGGTGCATTTTGTTTAATTTTTATGAAATAACCTGAGGGTTGATAGAAAAGGTGATTTTCTTATTTTCGGCATTAAGTTCCTCAAGAACTAAGAGGCTTTTGTAATCCACATCCACAGACTTTTTATCTTTTGTTGCAATGAGCACTCCAACTCCAACCAAGCTTGATTCAAACTCAGAAAGAAGGTCTTTCATGCCTCGCACTGTTCCACCGCCGCGCATGAAATCGTCTATGAACAAAACCTTTGCACCTTTTTTAATAGCTTTCTTTGCCATTGTCATTGTTTCAATCTTGCCTGTTGTGCCTGAGATGTACGAAATATTGACAGTTGAACCTTCTGTGAACTTGCTTGAGTTTCGTGCAACAACAAGTGGTTTGTTGAAATACTGGGCAACATACGATGCAAGCGCAATACCTTTTGCCTCAACAGTGGCAATGTAGTCTATTTCTTTTTCTAAAAATAACCTCACAAATATTCTCGCAGCTTTTTTTATAACCTCTGGATTAAAGACAATGTCGTTTATATATACAAACCCGCCTGACACGATTCTTTCGGGATTTTGCAGCTCATTTTTCAGAAAGTTTAAAAATTCTATCTCATCCTCTTTTTTCATAACAGGGATGTAATAAACTCCACCGGCAGCCCCGCTAACTGTCTCAAGCCTGCCCTGTCCTGTCTGCTCGAATATTTGTGATATCAAATCTATATCCTCACTCAAGGTGGATTTTGCACAGCTCAGCTTTTCACAAAAAAAAGTGAGACTAAAAAGCTTCATAGGATTTTGCACAAGTGTGCTTGTTATAAAAATGAGCCGTTCTGATTTACCAATCTTTTGCAAAAAAGACACCTCCAGAAAAACAAAAGAACATGGGATACTTTTAATATTAAATATTTATTGAAAATAATTATATCACAACTTCCGAATGATACAAAAATTTTTTGAGCGAACGTTCGATTTAAAAAATCTATCTAAATCTCTATGTAAATTGTGATATTTCTAAAAAATACCTGAATCAACAAAAGAATAATCTCCAAAACTAATCAGTTGCACTCAATACTGGCAATTTAGATCATTTTACAAAACCATTAACTGATTTTCATGTCTTCTATAAAACTCTAAAAACTCACTTCTAAAAAGTGGTTTTGAGAATAGAAAACCTTGAGCAAGGTCACAGCCAAGATCTTTTGCAATCTTGTAATGAAATGGTGTTTCCACACCTTCAGCAATTACTTTTATCTTCAAAGCATGAGCTATATCAACGACTCCTTTTACTATCGTTCCTACACTTTTGTCAAAAACCGCATTTTCTATACATCTGTTATCAACCTTCACTGCATCAACAGGGAAATATCTTATAGTATCAATAGATATATTATCGCTGCACCAGTCATCTACAATTATCCTAAAACCTTTTTGTTTAACCTCTTCAGCAACTTTTAAACACTCAGAAAGATTTGTGTCAATATCCTGCTGACTTATCTCAAATACCATCATATCATTATACTTGTCACAGTAGGTAAAAACCTTGTTCGAAAAAATGCGTTCAACCACATAAGAGTCTAAAAACGACACATTTAATGAGATAAAAAAATCCTCTGTACACGTCTTCTCAAAATCTTCCATATCCTCTGCAACTGTATCTAACACCCATTCTTCAATCTCAGGAATCATACCTTCTTTCTGGGCAATCGATATAAATTCCTTCGCAGAGACTATCCCTTTTTGTGGGTTTATCCATCTTAAAAACACTTCTGCCCCCGCAACTTTGTGCTTCTTCAAATCAACCAATGGTTGGTACACAAGCAAAAAGTTCTTTTTGAGCACAGCCTTTTTGAGTTCTTTTGCCACCGAAATGCAGATGGAAAATTTTGAGTTCTCTTCTTCGCTTGTAAAATGTACCTTCTTATCATCCTTTATTCTCGCCTTCTCAAGCGCTTTTGTAGCAGATTTTAAAACCTCATGGATACTGTTACCATCATTAGGATAAAAAGCAACTCCTATAATACTCTTCAGTTCAAGCTCCTCACCAACAAGATACCATCTGCCATCTATGATTTCCTCTATGACCTTTATGTACTGCAAAAGCAAATCCCTACAACCGTAATCATAAAAGAGTATCGCAAATTTGTTTTCCTCTATTTTGGCAACAAAGCTCTTCTCAGGAAGCCCATTTTTTAGCTTGTATCCAATATCTTTTAATATTACATTAGAAAGCGAATAAAAATTCACCATTTCAAATTCTGATAAGTTTTCTATATCCACTACAACAACTGCTATTTCATTAAAATATGAAGGCACATCTTTTCTCAATTTATCAAAGAATATCTCAAGCTGGAGTTTGTTTGGAAGCCCTGTAATCATGTCAAAATATGCAATCTCAACTATCTTTGTCTTTTTTCCATTTGGAAACTTTTTATACTCCTTTTTTGTTATCTCAAAAAGTTTTCTTTTGAGAACATCACACTCAGCAGCTGTCTTGTGCAAAAACATTTTAAGCTTATATTTTTCTTGCAAGAGTTTGTAGAGCACGTAAAATAAATATAAGCTGTCTGCTATAACTACTGCAGTTGTAAAAATAGCAACAATAAGTTTATACTTTTCAAAAAGTGGTCCTCTAAAAAATACTAAGTAGATTACCCCTGCTAAATAAGCTATGTTCAAGATAAAAAACGCAAGGGCAGCTTTAAAACCTTTGTTGAAACATTTCGAAAGACAAAGCTTTGAAAACATAAATTAAATGCCTCCAGTCCCCCTCGAATGTTTAATATATTTTTACCCCTGCCTTTGATGGATATAACCTCAATATTTATTCATTTCCTATTTCTTAACCGCTTTCATTATACCTTAATACTTTCTAAAATGGCAAGATTGTGCTCAAAAAAAACATACAACTTTTCAAATTTTCTTCCCTTGCACTTTTACACCACTGCAAACTGGCTCATATAGAGGTTGTAATAGAATCCTTTCCTTGCTAAAAGCTCTTCATGAGTTCCCTGTTCAATAATTCTGCCGTTGTATATGACAAGGATGAGGTCTGCATTTCTGATGGTGGAAAGTCTGTGGGCTATCACAAAACTTGTTCTTCCCTGCATGAGCTTTAGCATTGCCTCTTGCACAAGCTTTTCTGTTCTCGTATCGATGTTACTTGTTGCCTCATCCAAGATGAGTATTGCCGGGTCAGATAAGATTGCCCTGGCTAAAGCCAAAAGCTGTCTCTGGCCTTGGCTAAGGTCTGCTCCTCCATCTGTGAGTACTGTGTCATACCCGTGTGGAAGATGTCTTATAAACTCATGAGCATTGGCAGTCTTGGCAGCCATTATCACCTCATCATCTGTTGCAGAAAGTTTACCATACCGGATATTCTCTTTTACAGGTTCAGAAAAAAGATATGTGTCCTGAAGCACAATACCAAGGTTTTTCCTCAAAGATTCTCTACTGATTTTTCGAATGTCGATACCATCAATCAGTATTTGGCCACTGTCGATATCATAAAATCGGGTAAGTAAATTGACAATTGTTGTCTTGCCACTGCCTGTGGGACCTACCAGTGCTACCATCTGCCCCGGCTTTACATGAAAGCTAATATCTTTCAAAACAGGCTGACCTTTGTTGTATGAAAACCAAACGTTTTTAAATTCCACCTCACCTTTTAAGCTATCTATCTCAGTCTCATCCTCTGCATGCTTTTCTTCTTCCTCATCCATTATCTCAAACACTCTTTCTGCTGCGGCAAAAGCAGACTGGATTTGATTGAACTGGTTGGCAAGTTCGTTTAAAGGTCTTGTAAACTGCCTTGCATACTGAATAAAACTTGCAATTGTACCAACCGTGATAAAGCCTTTGAGTGCCAAAAAACCACCCGATGCTGCAACAATGATAAACGCAAGGTTGTTCAAAAGGTTCATAAGAGGCGGAATGATTCCTGAAAATATCTGCGCTCTTATCCCAACCTGTGTAAGCTCTCTGTTTACCTTTTCGAATTTTTCAATCTCATTTTTCTCTCTTGTGAATACTTTGATGACCTTCTGCCCTGTGATGTCTTCTTCAATCACGCTGTTCAAACTTCCAAGAAGCTTCTGGTTCTGTGAAAAAAGCTTCCTTGTCCTGGTTGCAATCAGGTTTGTAAGACCGAACATCAAAGGAACAACAAGCAGGGTAAGGATTGTAAGAACTGGACTTAAACTTAACATAACCAAAATAGAGCCCGCAAGGGTGATAATGCTTGAAAATATCGATGTTAAGCTTGCACTCAAAGTGTTGCTGACAACATCTATGTCGTTTGTAAGACGCGACATCAAATCTCCATGTGCCCTGGTGTCAAAAATCTTTATAGGAATTTTCTGGAGCTTTGAAAACAGGTCGTTTCGCATCTTGAAAACTGCTCTTTGCGAGACTATCATCATCCCATAGCCCTGGATATAAGCAAAGATTGAATTTAAGATATACAGAATAATCATTGCCAAAATTATTTTAAAAAGCCCTTCAAGCCTTCTTGGGATGATGTACTGGTCTATGGCTTTTTTTATCAAAAGAGGCGATACTATCTGGATGAAAGAGCCAACCAGTATCACCAAAAATATTCCAAAAAGCAAAAGTTTAAATTCTTCAAAGTACTTCCAAAGCCTTCTGAATGTATTTTTCAAATCCTTTGGTTTTGCACTTTTGGCAGAAAATCTGTGACCAGGTCCTCTTCCCGGTGCAGGTCCTGGTCCAAACGCAGGTGGCTGAAAAGAAGATGAAGCTTTATTTCTTTCTTCAGGCACTTTTTTGGTCCCCCTCTCCCATCTGAGTATAGTAAATTTCCTGGTAAATGGGGCATGTTTTCAAAAGCTCTTCATGTGTTCCCATTGCCACAACTTTGCCAGCGTCCATGACCAAAATCTTATCTGCATGCTTTATAGA
The DNA here is from genome assembly GCF_026914305.1 of Caldicellulosiruptor acetigenus. NCBI lineage: Bacteria > Bacillati > Bacillota > Caldicellulosiruptorales > Caldicellulosiruptoraceae > Caldicellulosiruptor > Caldicellulosiruptor acetigenus. The sequence goes on from NZ_CP113866.1 coordinate 2,626,429, forward strand.
AGATATCCTCTGGGCGATTATAAAGGTGGTTGTGCCCTCAATATACTCTTTCAAAGCTGCTTGAATTTTCTTTTCTGTTGCCATGTCAACAGCAGATGTACAGTCGTCCAAAATCAAAATTTTCGGCTTTTTTAAAATAGCTCTTGCAATTGATATTCTCTGTTTCTGCCCGCCAGAGAGGTTCACACCCCGCTCAGAAACGTCTGTGTCATACCCTTTTTCAAAGCTCATTATAAAATCGTGCGCCTGTGCAGCTCTTGCCGCTTGTATTATCTCGTCCATTGAGGCTTCTTCATTTCCCCATGCAATGTTTTCTTTTAAGCTTCCTGTGAAAAGTATTGTTTCCTGCAAAACCATGCTGATGCTCTTTCTTAAAACATCAACGTCGTAGTCTTTCACATTTATATCGTCTATCAAAACCTCTCCATATGTTGCATCGTAAAGCCTCGGGATAAGACTTACCAAGGTGGACTTTCCAGCACCTGTTGTGCCAATGATTCCAATAACCTCGCCCGGGTTTGCAACAAATGAGATGTTCTCAAGAGCGGGACCTTCTTCATTTTCGTTGTAATAAAACGTGACATTTCTAAACTCTACCTTGCCAAACTCAATGGGCTTTTTGACTGCATTCTCTTTACTCTTTATATCAATCTCACACTCTAATACCTCATTGATTCTTTCAGCAGATGCACTTGCCCTTGTGATGAACAAGAATATATTTCCTATCATCATGAGGGAAAATAAAATCTGCATTGTGTAGTTTATAAATGCCATGAGCTGACCAACTTCCATATCACCATATTTTACTTGAAATCCGCCAAACCACACAACACCTACCATCGCCATGTTCATCACAAGTCCAAAAAGAGGCATTGAGATGACCACAAACCCAAATGCTTTGAGTGACGTTTGCAAAAGCTGCTGGTTTGCATCATAAAATCTGTTTTTCTCATGTTCGTGCCTTACAAATGCCTTGACAACACGGCTACCTAAAAGGTTTTCGCGCATAACAGCGTTTACCCTGTCAATTCTATTTTGCAGCACTGAAAACATGGGAAAGCTCTTTTTTATCATGAAATAGAAAATCAAGATGACAAAGGGTATTGAAACAAATAACACCAAGGAAAGTTTGACGTTTATGGTAAGAGCCATCACAAGCCCGCCAATGAAAAGAAGTGGAGCTCGCACAACAATCCTCAGCATCATCATGACAACGTTTTGCATTTGCATAACATCGTTTGTAAGCCTTGTGATGAGAGTCTCTGGCCTGAACCTGTCAACATTTTTAAACGAAAACGACATAACCTTTCTGAAAAGGTCACATCTCAAATCATACGCAAAGTTCTGGCTTGCAATGCTTGAAAACACAACACATCCGCCGCCACCAACCATCCCAAGAAACGCTGCAAAAATCATCAAAAGCCCGGTTTTGAAAATGTATGCCATATCCCCGTTTTTAAGTCCAACATCTATTATTCTTTCCAAAAACCTTGGCTGCATGAGGTCCATCACAACCTCTAAAAGCATAAAAAGCGGAGCTAATACCACCGCCCACATATACGGTTTTAGATACCTAAAAAGCTTTATCATCTTTAGTCACTTCCTCCTTTTGCGGGCTTGAGCCTATCATCTTTATGACAAGTTTTTTAAGCCTCTTTAGCACATACCACAGCTCTTCAATCTCATCATCAGATAGCTTCTGTAGATGCTTTTTCAAGTTGTGGTTGACCCACTGGGTGTGAAGATGGGTAAGCTCTTTTCCCTTTTGAGTTATCTCAATAATAGATACTCTTCTATCTGATTCATCCTGGCTTCTTTTGACATACCCTTGTAAAATCAGCTTGTCAATAAGTGGCGTCATGTTCGGAGCAAGAATAGAAAGCCTTTTTGATATCTCGCTTATGGACATTGGCCCAAAATCGTCTAAAATGTGCAGGATGTGGATAAAACGCGGTGAAAGTCCGTACTTTTCGGTAAATTCGTCTTTTTTGAGCACATTTTTTGTGAGCATCGGAAATATGGAAAGAATATTATCTGCAATCTGGTTTAAAAGCTCTTGAGTTATTTGCACCCTCAATCACTCCTTAAACTTTTGTTTGAAAAAAATTCTGGAAAGTAATATAATAATCAAAAATGCACTTTTGAACAAATCCTCAAAAAGGCAATTAGCTTATAAAAACATAATTTTTTGTTTTTTTGTAGTTGTGAGGTTGGTAAAATTCAAGAAATCATGATTTATACTTTCATAATTATTATACTAACATAACTATCTGCCAGTCAAAAAATTTTTATCAAGAAGGAGAGGGCATCAATGATAGGTCTTGGGACCATTGTAAACGCTGCTGCTGTGATTGTAGGCTCGATTTTGGGGCTTGTGTTAAAGTTTGGTATCCCGGAAAGGTTCAAATCTACAATCATGCAGGCAATATCGCTATCTGTCATCTTCATTGGAACATCAGGTGTGCTGCAGGGCATATTCAAAGTTTTAAATAGTGGTAAGATTGACAGGCAGTACATAATGCTTATGATATTTTCGCTTGTAATTGGCGGGCTTGTAGGCGAAATATTGAGGATTGAAGATTTTTTGGACAGGCTGGGCGAAAGAATAAAAAAGGCTATATCGAAGGTGATAAAATCAGAAAATTCTACATTTACAGAAGGGTTTGTCACGGCAAGCCTTGTGTTCTGTGTTGGAGCCATGGCAATTGTAGGCAGCTTAGAAGACGGGCTGAACCGCAATTTTAGTATTCTCTTTGCAAAGTCAATATTAGATGGTGTGACCTCTGTGATATTTTCTGCAACACTGGGAATAGGCGTTATGTTTTCAAGCGTTGCTGTGCTTTTATACCAGGGTTCAATTACACTTCTTGCCGGGCTTTTGAAACCTCTTTTGACAGACACTGTGGTGCTTCAGATGTCAATGGTGGGGTCAGTTTTGATATTTGCAATAGGCCTCAACATGCTTGGAGTTTCAAAGATAAAAGTTGGCAATCTTCTCCCTGCAATATTTGTGCCGGCCCTGTGGTATGTTGTGACTATGTTTATTTAGCATATTCACAAAAAACAAAGCCAAAAGGTATAATTATTTTTGAGTATTGGATAAGAGGTGTATGAATTGGATTATTTGGAAATTTTGAGAAGCTTTTTTGAAAAGCAAGATGATGTATTAATGGCTTTTCTGTTTGGTTCTGTTGCGAAGAATATAAGTATAAAAGAATCAGACGTAGATATAGCCGTTTATTTCACAAAATATGAGCAAAAAAGAGTTTTTAAGCTTTGGAATGAACTTGAAGATTTGTTAAAGAAAAATGTAGATTTGATTGTATTAAACAAAGCAAATTGTGACATTGCATGGGAAGCTATAAAAGGAAAGAAAATTCTAATAAGAGATAATCAATTTTTCATTAATTATTTCTTAGAAGTTTCTCAGGAAGCAGAAGATTTTAGAGAAGATCTTTTAGAAATTTTTAAAATAAGACAGGAGAGAAGGAATAAAAGTGCTTGAGTATCAAAACAAATTAAGTATATTGATATATCAAAAATTATTATTGCAACCTCAGATATTCAAGTACCTGACTCTTACAGAGAGATGATCTTAAAGCTTTCTGAACTCAATATAATAGACACTGAGCTTGCAACATCCATTGCAGAAGTTGCAAGATTACGTAATATTCTTGCTCACCAGTATTTAGACATTCGATGGGAATATTTAAAAAATTTTATTGATGAAAAAGTTGAATATGTTTATAAATTTTTAAAAACAGTTTCGGATTTTGTAAACTCAATTTGATTGGTTTTAATTATGAAATATTGTCGATTTAAAATAAGGTTTTAGTCATAATTTAAAGTAGAGAAAGAAATTTTTCATTAGCAAGTTTTGTCGGTAACCGGCACCCGACTAATAAAATGCCGGTTCGTAAGTTCTCAACAAAGAAAGGGGCAGTGGCAAAGGATAAAACCCCTTTGCTAATTGCCGCCCCTTCCAAAATCTATTCTAAAAGGAGGAGTCTCTTTTTTGCATCATCTGCTCTTTTCTTATCAGCCTTTCTACTTAATATTTAACCCAAAATTTTTTAAAAAAGTATAAAGAAATATTTAAAAATTTGTAAACAATCTTTTAACAAAAATATGACAAATGTCACTACAAAAAAGTTTTGGATTGATATACCATAAAAATATAAAAACCTTTTCAAAGGATGGATGGAATTATATGGTTGCACTTGAGGTTAAAAACCTTGTTAAAAGGTATGGAAATCTTCTTGCGCTTGACAATCTTTCGCTGAAGATAAAAGAGGGTGAAGTGTTTGGGCTTTTAGGACCAAATGGTGCAGGAAAGACAACCTTTATAAACTGTATACTTGGTCTTACCCCCGTCGACAGAGGAGAAATCTATATTTTCGAAAAACCTCTTAAGAAAGCTTTGCACAAAATAAAACCAGAGATTGGCGTTGTTACACAGGAAATCTCTCTTTACAACAATCTTACCGTCTACGAAAACCTCAGCTTTTTCGGTTCTCTTTACAATCTTTCTGGAAAACTCTTAAAAGAAAGAATCGATTTTGCGCTTGAGTTTGTTCAGCTAAAAGACGCAGCCAGAAAGTATGTAAAAAATCTCTCTGGAGGGATGAAAAGAAGACTAAACATTGCTGCAGCGCTTCTTCACAGCCCGAAATTTTTAATTATGGATGAGCCAACAGTTGGAATTGACATACAATCTAGAAAGCTCATACTTGATTCTGTGACAAAGCTTGCAAGAAGCGGTGTTACAATTCTTTATACCACCCATTACATTGAAGAGGCTGACAAAATCTGCACATCTGTTGCCTTTATAAACAAAGGAAGCATAATTGAGTGTGGAACAAAAGAAGAGCTTTTTGGAAAGCTTTCTGAAACAAACATACTGAAAATAAAGCTTTCTAAATCTTCTGAAAGTTTAGTAGACAAAATTAAAAAACTCGAAGGTGTTGAAAGCTGTGTACTTTCAAATGATGACCTCATCGTTTCAATTGATAAGACAAAGAATTTGATTAAAGAACTGGTTGAGACAGTCTCGCACGATGGCTGTGAAATACTTTCAATCTCATTTGAAAAACCTACTATGGAAAAGCTCTATTTTGCGATAATGGGATATTCCATAGATGAAAAAGGAGAGATAAAATATGAAAGCTTTAACTAAAGCCTTCTTATATACCATCAAAGAAGACATTCAAAACGTGCCGCTTATCGCAATAATGCTCTTTTTCCCTATTGTTTTGATACTTATTCTGGGAAGCGCGCTCTCTACTTACTTTTCAGAGGTACAACTGCCAAAGACACAGATTTTGGTTGTTGAAGAGCCCTCGCAGTTTAGCATCTACAAAAACATTTTACTTACTGACAAAACATTCCAAAAACTATTTGACCCTGATTATTCCTCTTCATACAACCAATCAAAACTGCAGTTTGAAAAATCCAGCAAGTTTTCAGCACTTATTCATATTAAATATCTCAAAAACAGCCCAGCAAATACCCGCTACCTTCCCAGTTTTGATATTGAAATTTTTACAAAAGAAAATTCCACAAATGTTGCTTTTGTGAAAGCTTACTTTAACATATTTTCAAACTACTATAAAACATTGCAGCACCGCCAAAACGATTTCCAAATACCAGATATTATTTTTGAGTCTGCAATGGCCACACGCTTGCCAAGAGCGCTTGACTACTATGCAGTCACAATGGTTGTGATGATAGCTCTCTATGGTGCAATGGGTGGAAGTGCAGTCATAGAAACTGAAAAAAGGCAAAATACCATTACTCGTCTTTACATATCACCGCAAAATCCTCTCATGATTCTAATGTCAAAAGCAATGGCTCAGCTTGTATTCTTGTATGCTCAGCTTTGTATAATAGTCTTGTTCTCAAAGTACATTTACAAGGCAAACTGGGGAAATAACATTTCAGCAATATTGCTAGTACTTCTTATATACTCCATATTTGCAGTATTTTTTGGACTGTGTATTGCGCTTCTGACAAGGAATTTGTTGCTTTCAAATGTCTTGATAAGCTCATTTGCAGTTGCATCAACATTTATAGCAGGAGGATATTTCATTGTTGATATTCGCCCAGGGCTTTTGCAAACAATAAGAAACCTTTTGCCAAACTATGTTGTCCAAAGCAGTCTTTTTACTCTTATTTACAATCCTTCAGAAGTTGGATATGTAAAACATTCTGTCATATACCTCATTGTTCTTTGCTTAAGCTTGGCTGTGATTTCTTTATTTCTTCTGAGGAAGGTGAAAGTATGCCAATTTTTAAGGTAAATATAAAAAGACTTTTGCAAGACAAACTGAACCTGTTTCTTACCATTGTTCTTCCAGCTATAATAATCGTTCTGTCAGTTGCATTTGCATCAAACATTGAGTCGCCGTACAAAGTAGGAATTGTGGTGGAAGAGGAAAATAGCATATCAAAAATCATAAAATCTGAGCTTCAAAAATGTTTTGATGTGGTAGTATTCTCAAAAGACAAGTCTATTGTAAGCCAGATGATTCAAACTGGAGTTGACTGTGCTATTGTGCTTGATAAAAATATAGAAGATGCAATGCTTTCAAGAAAAAATATTAAACTCAAAATATATGCATTGGGAAAATCAGAAGCTCATGTTTACTTGAAAGAATATCTTACCAGCGTATTTAAAATGATACTTTCTCAGAACTTTTCAAGCAAAGCTGAACTTTTGAATGTGGCAAAAAGTTTGTCCACCTCTTCACCAAAAGTGATTAGCAAAAAGCTTGTGGAAAACTCAAAATATATAAGCATCAGCTTTGCATCAGGATTTTTTGTAATGTCACTTTTCTGGCTTGCACTCAACGCATCAAGCGTTCTTTTGAAAGACTATCATGAAAAAGTTATAATCAGAATTTTGTGCTCACCACTTTCAAAGCAAAACTACATTTTTCAGTCAATCCTCAGCATTTTTGCAGTAACATTTGTGCAGCTCTGCTTGTTTGTAGGAATCTCCAAATACGTTTTTAATCTAACCTTTGGGTCAAACCCTGCTATTGTAATTCTTGTTTTATCTCTTTGCAGCTTTATGTTTGTTTCATTTTCTGTGATGTTCATAAGCACAGTCAGCGACATCAAAAAACTCTCTTCACTAAACTCCATGGTAGTGACCATAATGTGCATGCTCGGAGGCTGTTACTGGCCTCTCAGCATTATGCCAAAGTTTCTTCAAAAGATTGCATTAATTTTTCCAACAACATACGCAGTAAACTTGACAAAGAATGTGTTAACTGGAAAATTCATAGAAAGTATGATGGTTGACATTGCGTTAGTGGCAGCATTTTGTCTGTTTTTTGCACTTGCGGGCATAAAGCAGCTTTCTAAAAATGTAATATCAAAGCTGTGAGTTAATAGAAAAACCGTTCAAAAGATTTTTGAAATTTGTACTCCCACAATATGTAGTTAAAACTAAATATTATAAAAAATGGGGCTAACCAATTATCTTTTTGGACAGCCCCTGCTTTTATCTTTTAATTATTTTCTTAAACAGACTCAACACTAAAAACCTCTGAATTCTCTTGAGCTGGGCTAATATATCGCACAAACTCTGTCACAGCTTCTATTCTCTTCACTAAATGAGGATGAGAAGAAAAAAGTTCTGAAAAATTTACCCAAAAACCTTTGTCCTCTCTCGCCTGTTTTAAAATCTGTTCAATATCTATGTTATTGTATAACTTTTTTCCGGCAGCAAGCAAAATCAAGCCTCTAACAGCTCCCTTAGGTGAGTAATAAGCTCCGTATCTGTCAGCTGTGTATTCACATGCCCTCAAATACGCTTGGCCAAGCAAAGGAATCATAAAACCTAACTGAATAAGCCATCTGTATTTTAAATGATTTGCTCTAAGATGACCAAGTTCATGAGCAAGAATAAACTTCACCTCATCCATCCCTTGCTGGTAAGCTAATTCTAAAACGTCAGCATAAATAATAACAAAATTTCTTCCAATAAATCTCGTAGCAAATGCATTCAATAGTCCCCCACCTTGAATCAAGTAAATATCTGGTACCTCATCAAATCCCATCTGTCTTGCCACTTGTTCGTATTCATTATAAATATCGCCAAGCTGCTGAGGTGAAAGTTTTACCGCATTTCCCTTGATGTTGCCAATAAAAATTCCATTTGTTATTAAAATGGTAAGGGCTATTAGAATCAAGTAAACTAAACCTACCATGCTGACTATGAGAACTATGTAGGAAATAATACTGAAAAACGCTAAAACACCAAAGAGGAATTTCTCACTTGACACCTTTAAATTAACTTCCTTCATTTGGAGAGCCCCTCCGTCTTTTTGAGTTGTTGGTAAACTTAGTCCTATTGAAATAATACCAGTTATATATAATTATAAATTTACATTGTGAATTTCAGCAAGATGGAATGTTTGCAGGAGATTTCTAATGTTTTTTTGAAACAGCTGTTAAAAGAATATGTTCACTAAATTCCTTTCAATATGATAAAATGGGTCTTAGCAATAACAACTTTGTGTGAAAAGAAAATGTTTTCATTCATTGTAAGCGCCTATACTCTTTGGGGTTTATATGAGGACGGCAAGCTTTCCAAAATAGCCATTTTGTTTTTGCTTCTATTTTTGTCATTAGAATTCTTAAAAACTGAATATCTAAAATCTATATACCATACAGCAGCGGCAGTCTTTGCAGAGCTGACTATAATATGTCTTGCTATTTTTCTCTGCGGATGGGAATTCTCTTTTTTAATTCCAGCCGCTGTGTGTACATTTTTGCACCATAGAAACAAGTTATCAATTTACTCAATTGCCTCTATACTCTTTATTGGCCTCTTTCTTATCCCTTCAAATCTGGCAAGAGAATATGTTTTTGTCTGTGTTTTTGTTTTTTCTCTAAGATTAGTCACACAGATGCTGAAGGATAGCAAGCATGAATACTTAGAAAAAATTGACAATCTTAGACTTTTAAACCTGCAGCTGAGCAAGCTAAAAACACAGCTTTTAGAGTCCCAGCAGACAATAGAACGTCTTTCTGCACAAAATCAGAAGATGAAAATAGCAACTTCTTTGCACGATACAGTCGGGCACAACTTGGCAGCGCTGAATATCCAGCTCAATGCCATCAAGAGTTTGCTGGAGAAAAAAGGAGTACTTGAAGATACTCAAATAAGGCAAATTATATCTTCATGCTTGCAGCAGACCCAAACATCTTACGAAAGTTTGAGAAAGTTTGTCTATTCAATGAAAAACTCTTTTGAAACCAAAGAAAAGTACTTATCTCAATTGATAGAAAATTTTAACTTCTGCAACATAACATTAAACTGCAGCGGAGATATTGAAAACATACCATCACACGTATTTGAAAACCTGATGGCAATTCTTAAAGAAGCTCTTTTAAACGTTGCAAAACATTCAAATGCTACTCTTGTGACTGTAAAGCTTGAAGTGAAACCAACATATGTACGTCTTGCTGTGCATGACAATGGCAAGAACAAAGGAGAAATAAAAGAGGGCGTTGGGCTTATGAGCATAAAACTTCGAGCAAAGTCCATGGGCGCAACAGTCAACATTGACAACCATGCTGGATTTTCAATAGTGGTATTTGTGCCAATGAAAAGCAGGAGGGAAGAATTACCGTGAAAAAACCTAAGGTCTTAATTGTGGATGATAACCCCGCTGTTTTGGATGGTCTTAAAATCATCCTTGAGCTTGAAAAGTTTGAGGTGGTTGGTCTTTTCACAAATGCAAAAGAGGCTGTAGAATTTCTTGAAAAGGGAAATGCAGATGTTGTTCTCATGGATATCAGAATGCCTGTTATGGATGGCATTGAGGGAACTTTCAATATAAAAACCAAATTTCCAAATGTCAAAGTGATAATACTAACAACATTCTGTGAAGAAGATTACATAAAAAAGAGCCTGAGCTTTGGCGCAGACGGGTACATCCTCAAAAGCTCAGACGCTCAACACATCATAGATACAATATACGCTGTTTTGGACGGCAAAGTTGTCTTCGACAGAGAAATTGCACTTTTCATTTCAAATACCCTGAAAAAGGAGGCTTCAAGCTTTTCTGGCAATGTAAATGTTTTGAAAAATGAACTGACAGAAAGAGAACTTGACATTGTGAAGCTCATCGCGCAAGGGTATTCCAACAAAGAAATCGCAAACTTTCTTTTCATCTCAGAAGGAACAGTCAGAAATTATATATCTTCAATTCTTCAAAAGCTTCAGCTTCAAAATAGAACACAGATTGCAATTTATTATTATAAAAATTTTTTCTGAACCCTAAAAATTTAATTTAGAAAAATACAAAGTGATAAAATAGTGTAGTGATAATTTCTCCACTCTTTTATTTCCGATTTCGCTATTCTCAAGCTTTTTTTAAATTTAACATTTGACAAAGTCAAGAAAATATGCTTTCGAAAGTATTAAAATAAAGAGGTCTCTTCTTTTGTTATCTTTTTAATGTTTTTACAATTGGGAAGGAGCTTTTTGAATTACATGTTATTTTTATTTTATTACTTTAATGAACAATATCATATATTAGCCTGCCCACAACTTCTCCAATTTTCAAAGCTATAAAAAATAATAAACCAAAAACAATGAAAATTAAAGATACCTTTATTATAGGTGGAAATTTATTCAATCTTTCTATAATTTGTTTTAGCATTTTTTTAATCACCTCTTTCAAGACAATCGCTTTGTATGATATTAACTCCAATATATTTAAACTTCTTCATAAGCAACATAAAAATTTGACAAAAATTCTGAAGGTTTTAGCTATACATTAAACCTACCCAGCTCCCCCTCTTTTCCTGAATTCCTGGGCGCTCATGCCTTTGTGCTTGTGAAAAACCCTGGCAAAGGTGGAATATGAATCAAAGCCAACCTCAAGCGCAATGTCTGTTACAGGTTTGTCGGTTGAAAGAAGCAGGCTGCATGCGTGCTGAAGCCTAACTTCATTCAAAAAGTTGTGAAAGTTGCTGCCAACAAGCTTTTTAAAAAGCTGGCTTATGTAAGAGGGACTTAAGTGAAACTCTTTTGACAAAACCTTGAGGTCTATGTTCTGATTATAATTCTTATGTACATAGTACACAAGCTGCCAGTAGTCTGTCGGAACATGAATGCTCTCTTTATAAGCTCTGTTTTGGACAAAGTCAGAGGCATGTTTTTGAGAGTTTTTAGCACATGCCAAATTTCTGCACCTGTCAAAATACGCAACTATCTCAACAATCTTGGCTTTGAGTATTATCTCTGCCCACACATCATCCTGGTTAAAATACGTCCACGCTTCTTTAAAGAGCCTGTCCATCACCTCTTTTTCCTTGCCTTCAAAGTAGTAATAAGGAAGAATATTTTCGTCATAGCTCAAAAGAAGCTCACCTATTCTGTAAAAAATGCTTGATGGTGCTAAAAGCTCCTCAAACGAAATGGCAACAACATAGATTGAAAGAGGGTTTTGCTCTGAATACTCTATCTTGTGAATCTGGTACGGCATGACAATTGAAAATGTGCCGGGTTTTAAGCTGTAGCTGATTGAATTTATGTGTTCTGTCCCCTCGCCTTTTACAACATACATAAACTCAACAAAGTTGTGCCTGTGAAGTTTAAAATATCTTGGGTCTTCCCAGAAATTCAGGGCAAACTTCTGTGGCCGCTGGCTAACATAGTCAAAAATCTCTTCTATGTAAAGAGGCTCTTTTTCAGGCATTTATCATTTCTCCTTGATAATTTTAAATTCTCGTGCTAGTTTTTATTATACCCCAATTTGCAATGCAAATTAAAGTGTGCTAAAATCTTTTTTGCAGGTGCATCAAAGCGCTGCCCGGGTCGCGGCAAACCCCGGTCAAAAAAACAAGGAAAGGAAGTGTAAATTCTATGGCTGACAAATACCAGCAAAGAAGATTTGACATCTATGGGTATGAAAAGATTGACACAGAAGTTTTAGAAGCAATCCCATACGAATATCCTGAAAAAAGCACTGTTGTTGAATATGTAACAGAAGAGTTTTCATCAGTCTGTCCGTGGACAGGTCTTCCTGATACGGCAAAACTCACAATTCGATATATCCCTCACCAAAAACTTGTTGAGCTAAAATCTCTGAAGTATTATCTAACTTCATACAGAAACGTTGGGATACTACAGGAGCATGCAGTAAACAGAATCCTGGATGATCTTGTAAAACTGCTTGAGCCAAAGTTCATGGAAGTGATTGGAGAGTTCCATGAGCGCGGGGGAATATCAACAAAAGTAGTGGCAAGGTACGAAAAATAACACCTTGCCACTTTTTTGGTCTCTTTTTAATTCGCAACTGTCACTTTTCCCTCTGTCTTCTTTTTCTCAGGATATCAAAGGCAACAGCAGCTACAATAATTGCACCTTTTATCATTCTCTGAGGACCCTGCGGAACAGCTAAAAGATTGAGACCATTATTAACAATTCCTATAATAAGAGCACCAATAAATGTTCCACTTATCTTGCCTTCACCACCCATCATGCTTGTACCACCAATTACCACAGCTGCAATAGCGTCAAGTTCGTATCCATCTGCTGCAACTGGTACTGCGGAGTCAAGCCTTGCCGTAAGTAATATAGATGAAATTGCACAACAAAGACCTGAAATTACATATACAGCTATCTTATATAATTTTACATTTATACCAGATAAAATTGTTGCAACTTCATTTCCACCAATTGCATATGTATATCTACCAAGTTTCGTATATTTTAACACATAACTTGCCAATAGGTATATACCAATCATAATTAAGGCTGGAATAGGAATTATTCCTATTTTTCCACTTATAGCGTCAAAACTCTCAGGCAAAGTGTAAATGGGCTGGCCTCCAGAAATAGTAAATGCTGCACCCCTTGCAAGAGACATCATACCAAGTGTAGCGATAAAAGGAGGAAGTTTAACCTCAGCAACCAACACGCCATTTATAAGACCAAGAACTACTCCTACCAAAATTCCAGTGAGAACAGAGATCCCAACATTCCAGCCTTCATTTTTCATTAAGCCCGCCATGATAAGACCTGTGAATGCTACAATAGAGCCGACTGACAGGTCAATTCCACCTTGAATAATTACAAATGTCATTCCAACTGCAATAATTGAAATTACTGAAATTTGCTGAAGAATATTTAGCAGGTTGTTTACTGTCAAAAAAGTAGGTGATAGGATTGTCATAATGATACAAAGCCCTATCAGTGCTACAATAATTCCGATATCATCACTTCTACTTTTCAAAAAAAGCTTCACATTATTAGGCAATGTTTTTGCCACCTCCTGCTGCATAGTATAAAATTTTCTCTTGAGTTGCTTCTTCGCGCGAAAGCTCAGCAGCAATTTCGCCCCTGCACATAACTAAGATTCTATCACACATACCAAGTATTTCTGGAAGCTCTGAAGAAATCAAAATTACTCCTGCACCATTTTTTGCAAGCTCGTTAATGAGTAAATACACTTCTAATTTCCCTCCAACGTCAATACCGCGCGTGGGTTCATCTAAAATGAAAACCTTTGAATTTGCCAAAAGCCACTTTGCCAGCACCACTTTTTGCTGATTCCCACCGCTCAAGTACATAACCTTCTGGTTATGATGGGGGGTTTTTACCTTTAGTTTTTGTATAAATTCCTTGACTGTTGCTAACTCTTTGCTAAGGTTAACCTTCTGTAAACCTGCAAACTTATCTAAGGTAGCCAGCGTAATGTTGTGAGCTACACTCATGGAAAGCACCAAACCCTGTCCTTTTCTATCTTCTGGAACAAGTGCAATTCCGCAATTTATAGCATCCTTTGGCTTAGAAATATTTACTTTCTTCCCCCCTACATAAATCTCACCCTTGTCAATCTTATCAGCACCAAAAATGGCTCTTGCAAGCTCAGTTCTGCCAGCACCAACCAACCCGGCAATACCTACTATCTCACCTTCTCTTACTGAAAATGAGATATTTTTCAGCACCCCTTTTCTTTCAAGGTTTTTTATCTTAAATATCTCCTTGCCAATAGGAATAGAAATCTTGGGATATTTCTCCTTCAGTTCGCGTCCCACCATCAATCTGATGAGTTCTTCAATGCTTGTATCTTTTACATTTAATGTAGCTATTGTTTTGCCATCTCGCATAACTGTTACTCTGTCTCCAATCTCAGCATACTCTTCAAGTCGGTGAGAAATGTAAATTATCGAAACACCTTCATTTTTTATTCTCTTTATAATCTCAAATAGATTTTCTATTTCTTGTTTTGTCAAAGCTGCCGTCGGTTCGTCCATTATAATGATATCCGAGTTCAAAGAAAGCGCCTTTGCTATCTCTACCATCTGCTGTTTTGCTATACCAAGGTCCTTTACAATTATTCTGGGGTTTATATCAATATGTAAACCTTCTAAAATCTCCTTGGTCTTTTTATACATCTGTTGCCAGTCTATATGAAAAGGAGCTTTTTGAGAAATTGGTTCTCTTCCTAAAAATATGTTCTCTGCAACAGTTAGATATGGAACCAAATTGAGCTCTTGATAAATCATACTTATTCCCAAATCCTGTGCATGTTTAGGAGAAAGAATCTCAACCCTTTTCCCTTTCAAGACTATCTCACCGCTGTCTTTTTTGTAAGCTCCTGCTAATATCTTCATCAGGGTTGATTTTCCTGCACCATTTTCACCTGCCAAAATATGAACCTCGCCCTTTTTCACTTCAAGGTAAGCATTGTCAAGGGCTAAAACGCCCGGAAATTCTTTCCGAATATTTCTCATCTCAAGGATTGTCTCAGCCACTTTGTCATCACCTCAAAAACAATATAAAAACTTATGAGAATTAAGCTTCCACAAGTAGCCAGAGAAGACTACCTGTGGAAGCTTCAAATTATTCCCTTTTTATTTTTTCTTCAAGAACTTGTCGACATTTGTTTTATCAACTATAACAGTAGGTGTCACTATAAACTTATTCACCTTCTGACCTCTTATAACCTTGTCCAGAGCCTCAATAGCTTTTGCTCCAATAACATCCGGGTAGACATACAATGTAGCTGTAAGTTCGCCTTTTGTAATTGCCTCCAAAGCATTTGGATTACCATCTATTCCAATTGTTAAGATGTCCTTTCTACCTGCAGCTTTGCATGCCTGAGCAGCACCAAGTGCCATTTCATCAGAAAGACCATAGAATACTTCTATGTCAGGATGTGCCTGAAGCATATTCATTGCAGCATTCATGGACTTTTCTCGCTCCCAATCACCCGGCTGAACTGCAACTACTTTGATTCCAGGATACTTCTTCTTTATCTGGTCCATAAATCCTCCTTCTCTTTCACGTGTGTGATAACCTGGCAGCCCTTCGATGATTGCTACCTTAGCCTTGCCTTTTTTTACTTTTGCAATATAATCTGCAACCTTTTTGCCGCCTTCTCGTTGATTGTACCCAACATATGCTTCTACTTTACATTTTGGAAGTTCAGTAAGTGAATTGAACACAACAACTGGAATTTTAGCTTCGTTTGCTTTTCTGACTGCTGCCGCAATAGCATCAGCGTTTATAGCACAAAGAGCTATTCCTTTTACCTTCTTTGTGACAAGGTCCTCTACAATCTTGACTTGTCCTGCAAAATCACTTTCTCTCTCTGGTGCTAAAACAGTAAACTTATACCCCAACTTTTCTGCCATGGGTTTTGCACCACTGATGGTTCCTGCATAAAATGGCGAAACCATTCCTGGTGGAACAAAAGCTATTTCTCCTTTTGTAGCTTTCTTGGAAGCTGCAACAACCTTACCCGAATCAGAAACTATCAAACCAATTCCAATCACAGCAACAAGAAAAACCACTGCCAACAAAATACCTACAACTCTGCTAATTTTAAAATTTCTAACCCTCATTTTAACTCCTCCTCGCTTTTGGAATTTATTGTTCAACTAAATTATATGAATTTTCTATAAAAAAGTCAATTTATCACTCCCTATTTTTTATGCTAAAGTTGTATACGTACAAGTAATGAATCATTTTTAAAAACTTTTCGAACATATAATATGAACAATTAGATAATGATTTAGAACATTTTTTCAGTAAAAATTCAAAAGTAATCATATAAAATTCTAAGTCCTTTTACCATCATAATAATAGTGGTGGTAATTCTCTGTATAAATTGTTTATTATTTCATTGATTTGCTGGCTTTTGAATGAACTTCTTTTTATGACCAAATTATTTTAATATTGTCGGTTAAATGCTTTTGCACTCTGCATAACAATCAATCTTATATCTTTTCTTACTTATGTTTAAATTTTTGAGTTTTTCAGTTTAGTTTAAGATTTCGAATATAAATCCCAGTAAAGAAGATTTGACATTTATGGACACGAACTACTTGACCAAAGTTCATGGAAGTGATTGGAGAGTTCCATGAGCGCGGGGGAATATCAACAAAAGTAGTGGCAAGGTACGAAAAATGACACCTTGCCACTTTTTTGATCCTCTATCTTTTATTCCGCCCCTTCAAACATATTCACTACAAACTGTAGATTGTCAAGCCTAAAAAGCGAGAAGTTGTCCCAGAAGATGCAGCTTCCACACACAATGAGTTTTCCGCCACTTTCAAATCTTCTTTGAGCAATGAGCACAGGCGATTTTTTGCCGCTGTCTGTGAGGCTTGTCTTTCTTGCCCTCAGCACAATCTCAGCTCCCTTTCCTACCTCAAGAGGAGCTGAGTACGGGAACACAACCTCTTTTACACCTTCGCGGTAAAGTTTTACTTCATCTGTTGTTATTATAAAAAGGTCATCTTCTAAATGGTGAATCTCATCCTTTATACCTTCTGGCAGTATGTCTATTCCATATTCTCTTGTTATGCTATTGCAAATCTCAGAAACACCATCTTTGTTTTTGAAATGCGCTGTGAAGACGATTCTTTTGCCCTTTTGTACCAAGGCTTCTCTTATTTTTTCCTTCTCATCATCGCTGAAAGGATTTTCTGGATAGTTGAAAACTATGACATCATACTCAAAAAGCCTGTCAAAATGGTCTACCTCTTCAATTTCAATTTTTCTTTTACAAAGCTCCTTGTAAAGCCCTGAAAAGTAATAGCCGTCTGTGAGCAGAAACTCCTGGTGAGTTGCGCTCCATGCAACCTTCATCCTTTTTCTCACCCTGTGTGCTTTAGTTTTTTCAATATTTGGTTAGTCAAATTCTCATTTAATACTTTATATAATTTATTTTACCATCCTCAAAATTCTTCTCAAAAGCCTTAAAATGTGCAAAATTGTTCTTCATAGGTGTATTTATTTTTTGTCAGAAAGTGATATTATTATATGTGTAATCCTGAAAAACTCAAAGTACTTAAAAATTTTGAAGGGAGCGATTGACAGGGACAATGCACGGTCAAGAAAACAGAAAAATAAACAAAAATATACTCATCGCAACAACACTTTCTTCTTTTTTGGTGCCGTTTATGTCAAGTGCAGTCAACATTGCAGCACCAGATATAGCAAAAAGTTTCAAGCTCAACGCTGAAGAGCTGAACCTTGTGATAAGCATATTTTTGATATTCTCTGCAGCCTTCATTCTACCCATGGGAAAACTTTCTGACACATTTGACAGAACAAAGATATTCAAAACAGGACTTTTGCTGTTTACCCTTTCAACCCTGATGTGTGCACTTTCAAACACGGTAGAAATTCTTTTTGTTTTCCGCGCACTGCAGGGATTTTTCTCAGCATTCACATTTGTGACCTCAATGGCAATATTGATTGAGAATCACTCACCACAAATACGAGGAAGGCTTTTGGGGATAAACACAGCAGTTGTGTACCTTGGAACATCTTTAGGACCTTTTTTGGGTGGCGTGCTTGTAAAGCTGTGGGGATACAGGAGCATATTTTTGTTCGGATTTGCCATAGGACTTGTTGGATCATTTGTGAGCCTGTTTTTGCTTCACAAAGAAGTGAAAAATACAAGGCAGGCAAAATTACTCGACAGTCTCAAATCGCTTGACAAAATAGGTACAATCCTGTCGATGACAGGGCTTTTTCTTTTGATGTACGGAGCATCTACATTTGAGCTTAGGAATACCTCTAAAATTCTGTTTTTTGCAGGGCTAATTTTGATGATAATTTTTGTTGTTGCAGAGGCAAAACTTCAAAATCCTATTTTGGACGTAAAACTGTTTGTAAAAATCCCGCAGTTTGGATTTTCAAACTTAGCAGCACTTATAAATTACAGCTGCACATTTTCTGCATCTTACCTTCTGTCACTGTACCTCCAGCTTGTAAAAGCTCTGCCCTCCCAGCTTGCCGGCTCAGTCTTGATTGTCCAGCCACTTTCGCAGGTTATAACCTCATTGATTTCTGGTAGAGCATCTGAAAAGATAGAACCGCGAAAGTTCGCAACAGCCGGCATGGTCCTTACAACCATAGGTCTTTTTGTTTTTTCGCTCTTTAGCAGCAAGACAAGCCTTGTCTTGGCAGTAGCCAACCTTCTTTTGATGGGAATTGGTTTTGGACTTTTTTCATCGCCAAACACAAATGTTGTCATGAGCTGTGTGCCAAAATCGCTCTATGGCACGGCATCATCAACAATATCTGTCATGAGAGTTGTAGGTCAGGCATTCTCAATGGCAATTGTTTCTTTTGTATCAATCATGTTTTTGAAGGGTGTAAAGCTTTCACACGAAAACTATCTTCTTATTCTGAAGAGCATGAAGACAAGCTTTTTAGTGTTCGCAAGCCTTTCCATTCTGGGAATTGTTGCGTCGTACAAGAGAGGTAACATATATGGTAGAAATAGCTGAGCAGAAAAAGGGGCAGTACTTTGAAAAAAGTGAACTGCCCCTTTTCATTTCAGAACCTTTATATCCTCAACAACCGGATTTGACTGGGGATTTTGTTGATTTGTCTTAAAAGTAACCTCAACATCGGTATTTTCATCAAGATAAGAGACCTTGTCTGCAACATTGCTTATCTGCAGAACAACATGTTTTTGGTCAAACACAAACTCTGCAAAGTTGTTGTCTGCAAGCCCCACAAACTTACCCTTTAGAGTCACCTTGTCAGGCTTTTTTAAGCTTACAATTCGGGGGTTGCCATCATCTTGAGGTTTTTCAAAGTCAATTTCAACAATCTCACCCTCTGAAAGCTCTACCCCTTTTTTGACCTTCTCATCAATCTCAAATTCTTTGTAGTCAAACTCAGTATTAAGAAGCGAAAGCTGTATAGTATGTGCATCAACACCGCCATCAAATCTTGCAAAAGCTTTGTAAACCTCTGATGAAATGGTTGTATCCTGCTGTTGCTGTTCGGATGGCTGCGAGTTTGTAGTCTGCTCCTTTTGCGCTTGGCTGGTTGCGTTCTGGTCATTTTCCTCTTGCAATTGCTGGGACGGCTTATTTCCCTGTAAAGTTTGGTCGACAGTAGCAGGTTTTTTAGCAAAATGTCCTGCCATGTAATATCCAGCCAAAATACCAAGAGCACATACTGCCACGATCAAAACCACAAGCCAAACTTTTTTGGTATTGTCTTTACCTCTTTTCATAGACATTCCAAACTCCCTTTCGGCTGCAAAAAAAACAAACCCACATTCTTAATTTATACCTATTAGTCTACAGCAAAGCCAAAGCAAAATCAATGGAATTTTAAGACGCAGCAGCTCTTTTGTAGTGCCTGCTCTGACCTTTCCCCTGTCCTACTTTTCTTCCAAGCGAAACAATGATTGACTCAATACAGCCTCTACACTTTGTCGCATCTTCATTTATGCAAATCTTACCAGGATATAGCTCATATTTGAGCTTGTACTTGAGGTCATTTACATTTGGCATCACAATGTTTGCACCGCACATAAGTCCCTTTTGTCTTCCAAGAGGGTCTAAAGTGCCAAGCGCAGTTGTTGCCGGAATATTGGCATCTGGAATCAAAAGCCTCAAAATGGCAATGCTCTTGA
Organism: Caldicellulosiruptor acetigenus; assembly: GCF_026914305.1. NCBI lineage: Bacteria > Bacillati > Bacillota > Caldicellulosiruptorales > Caldicellulosiruptoraceae > Caldicellulosiruptor > Caldicellulosiruptor acetigenus. The sequence continues at coordinate 2,646,351 of NZ_CP113866.1, forward strand.
GTGTCAAATCAACCGACCCTTCCTTTGCATCTTTTAGAGGCGTCTGCGGATGAGGAATAAAAGGTCCGATGCCTATCATATCTGCATCCAGCTCTTTTACAAGAAGTATGTCCTGTGCCAAATCATCAATAGTCTGCCCCGGAAGGCCTATCAAAAAACCTGTCCCAAGCTCATACCCAAGGCTTTTGATCCATTTGAGACATTCTATCCTGTTTTCAAAGCTCATTCCGGGATGATATTTTTCATATAGCTGCCTGTTTGAAGTTTCAAACCTCATCAAAAACCTGTCCGCCCCAGCATCTTTGAAAGCTTTGTACTCATCATATGACCTTTCACCAATCGAAAGGGTTATAGCAACATCCACGCTGCTTTTTATCTTTTTTATGATTGAACACAGCATGTCTTTATTGTAATACATATCCTCACCAGACTGTAGAACTACCGTTCGATATCCCATTTGATATGCCCTTTTTGCAACCTCTACTATCTCATCTTCCTGCATTCTGTATCGCTGAGCTTGGTTATTGCTTCGTCTCAGGCCACAGTAAAAACAATCGTTTTTGCAGTAGCTTGAAAACTCAATAAGCCCTCTTAAAAAGACCTCGTCACCAACATGCTCTTTCCTAACCCTGTCTGCTGTTTTAAAAAGAAGATCTTTATCCTCACCTTCTGCCATCAGCAAAATCTTTATTTCATCCTTTGTAAGAATATTCTCATGACACGCTTTTTCTAAAATATCTCTCACTTTCATCTTATCGGCTCTCTCCTGTCATAAAGAAAATTTTGAGTATTTCTATCTACTTTGCCGGTATTGATTTTATTATACCACATTTTAAACAGGTTTAAAAGTCAATTTCCATCCACCTTTTCCCAGAATGGTATACATATTTATTTTTGTGGTATAATTGAATAAGGAAAGAGGGGAGGAATATTCGTTGCAAAGCAAAAATAAAAAAGTAAAAAAACAAACGCCGTTTAGGCTTTTTCTCAAAAGCTTTGTAAGAACTCTTCTTGTGCTTTTGATTGCAAGCATGGCAGTTTTAATCGGTGCCGGTTTTGGAATGGTCACAGGATACATAAAGGCAATACCGCCAAACGCTCTGGATATCATAACCTCTTCAGCAGATAGCCAGACAACAATTGTCTACGACCAGAGCGGAAACGAAATTGCCCGGCTTCATGGGAATGAAAACAGAATAAGAGTGCCGTACAGCAAGATTCCAAAAAACCTTATAAACGCTTTTGTTGCAATCGAGGATGAGAGGTTCTGGCAGCACAACGGGATTGACATCAAAAGAATATTCGGTGCAATATTCAAAAACATCAAAACCGGCTCTCTTTCAGAAGGTGCAAGTACAATCACCCAGCAGCTTGTAAGAAACAAACTTTTAACCTTTGAAAAGTCCTTCAAGCGAAAGATTCAAGAGCAGTACCTTGCCATCCAGCTTGAAAAAAGATGGACAAAAGAACAGATTTTGGAAGAGTATCTCAACACAATTAACCTTGGAAGCGGAGCATACGGTGTTGGGGCGGCAGCGTACACCTATTTCGGAAAGGATGTATCGCAGCTGACCTTGGCAGAGTGCGCTCTCATTGCAGGAATTACCCAAAACCCTTCATATTACAACCCTTATGTATTTCCAGACCATGCAAAGAAAAAGCAGGAAGTTGTTCTCAAGAAGATGCTTGAGCTTGGATATATAACCGAACAAGAGTACTTAGAGGCAAAAAATCAGCCTCTTGTTTATGTAAAAAAAGATATATCTGCTCAAAACGCATACAAACATCCGTACTTTGTTGACTCTGTGATTGATGAAGCCATTGAAATTCTATCTGAAAAGAAAAGAATTTCCGAGGATGAGGCAGAAAACTTAATCTATGGTGGCGGGCTTAAAATCTATACAACAATGGACGAAGCTATACAAAGCACAATGGAAGATGTCTTTTCAGACCCGTCAATCATGCCAAAGATAAGACACTACGATGCATCCGGCGTACCGCAGCCACAGGCAGCAGCTGTTTTGATTGATTTTAGAACAGGTGCTGTGAAAGGTATCATGGGCGGAAGAGGAAATTTAAAAGGCGTGCGGCTTTTAAACCGCGCAACAATGTCTGTGCGCCAGCCGGGATCTAGCATAAAGCCAATTGCTGACTATGCTCTTGCGCTTGAAAATGGATATACTGCTGCAACTGTTATAGACGATGTACCTTTTTCCATTGGTGGCTACACACCGCGAAACTGGTATAAAAGCAATGTTGTGTCTGGCAAGCGTGGATACAAAGGGTTTATGACAGTAAGAGAAGCTCTGCAGTGGTCGGCAAACGTCCCTGCTGTAAAGGTTGCATACAATCTGGGAATTCAAAATGTCTACAGGAACTTAAAAAGGTTTGGGTTCACCACCTTAGCTCCGCAGGATATGAACAGTCTTTCAATTGCAATTGGTGGATTTACCTATGGTGTGAAACCCATTGAGCTGACTGCCGCGTTTGCCGCAGTTGCCAACAGTGGTGTGTATATAAAGCCATATTTTATAACAAAAATTGAAGACAAAAACGGTATCACAATATTTGAAAGAACGCCCTATAAAAGAAGAGTGATGGACGAAAAGAATGCATATATACTTACAAATATGTTGCAAAGCGTTGTCACCGCAAGGATAACAGTTGGCGTCAGATTTTCATACCCTGTTGCAGGGAAAACCGGTACCACTGATGATAGCAAAGACAGATGGTTTGTGGGATACACCCCAAACTATGCGCTTGGCGTATGGGTTGGAGAAGACAAGCCTGTTGCTTTGAACTATCTTACCGGCACAAACCCAGCTTTGAAAATCTTCAAGGGAATAATGGATAAGGTTGTTAGCAAAAAGGGTGTAAGCCCGGAGTTTTTAAGACCTGCCGGGATTGTTGAGAGGTACATCTGCAAAGAGTCTGGGAAACTTGCAACAAGCCTTTGCAAACAAGACCCCCGCGGAAGCCAGGTTATAAAAGAGATATTTGCCGAGGGAACAGAACCAACAGAGTACTGCGACAGGCATGTAAAACTCAAAGTTTGTACAGAGTCTAAAAAGCTTGCAACACAGTACTGTCCAACTACAATCGAAAAGGTATTTATAAAAAGAGATAATCCTATTTGGCCAAGCAAAAACTCCTCAGTTGTACCACCTGATGATTATATGTACCAGGCACCCACAGAATATTGTGATATTCACAAAGCACCGCAAGAGGTGGTTGTACCGCAGGAAGGCAATACATCGCAGCAAGAGTCTTCATCCCAAGAAGAACAGATACCTTCTTCCGGGCAAAATGTTCAGCAAAACCCTCAAGAAGGCCAGTCTACTGAAAACAGCACAACAACAGAGAGTACCTACACTACTCAACAGTAAGAACGTACAAAAAAGCAAAGCCACAGATGTTGTGAACTTCTCAACGTCTGTGGCTTTTTTTAAATTTATTTCTCTTTTGTGCTCTAATTATATAAGCATTAGAAAATGGTAAACTAAAATAGCTCCACATACAGGACATTCCCACATCTGCTCTGATAATTTGAACTCTCGGTAAATATAGCCCATCTGCTACACACTTTTGACGATGGAAGTGTCCTATCTACCGCAACAAATGTCCTGCAATACCAAGCTGCTTTATATATTTTCTAAGAGCTTAAGCCTTTTCCCTCAATATTGATGTCAGGGAGCGTCTCAATCATATTTTCATCTATTTGAGGAATTTTTACTTTTTCGCCACTTTCGAGAACTTCTGATAATGATTTAATCAGATATGGCTGATTGCTTACATTTATGGTATAGAAAGACTCAATTAAGCGTATATTTTTGTCTTTCTTATCAATAAAGTATACATAAACGAGATCGCTGAATTTAAATTGAGCTAAATACATGTCAAGCTGTTTTTCCCATGTCTTCACATCGTTTGATGAATATTTAGGATTTAAAATCTTTAGCCTTTCAAGAGAATACGACTTTAAATACTCTTTCATAACACCTTCAAAATATTTAGCAGGTACTTGGACCTTGACCTTGTATACAGGGATTTTTGTGTTGTTGGTATTCAAATAGGTCTCTTCAACTACTGTTTTTTGTTTTAAAACGAGCTCATAAATCTTTTTCTCTCTTTTCTCAAAAACTGGATTTATTTCAGACAGTCCTGAAGAAGCAAAAAATAACTTATATATCTGGCTATTTTCTGGAACTTCGCAAATAATAAAAGAATCTGCTGGACTTTTTATGTAAAGTTTTTTATCCCTCACAAAATAGATAGTATCATCCGTTTGTGAAATGATATAAAATTGATTATTTTTCCTATCCAGAATCAGTTCTTCCTGATAACTCAACAACCCAAGCTCATAACTTTGAGGAGTTATCACTGTTGTTTGTTTGAACCTAACTTTAGATGCTTTATTTAAGCTATCTAACGCATCTTTCAAGGAAATATTAAACGCTGTTTTGTTAGATTGCGCATTTCCTGTGGAACTTGAATATAAAATAGTTAAAAGGCAAATTGAAAGGAAAATACATAATACAAAGGCGGCTTTCTTTCTCATGGTTACTTTCCCCCTTAGGTTATGAATAGTGTTTAAAGTATTAAAAACTATTCATAATTTTATTAAACACTATTCTTTGTTAGGCTACATTCAACCTAACTGGGTGTAACCCCACACCCTCTATCCCCTCTGCAAACGCTTTGGGGAATACTTTCTAATTCTTGATTGGTTAACTCCCTTATGCACACCATTATTTTGGCGTCTAACTATACAAGACTTTTAGTCTTGCAGTGAGCGAATCCCACCAAGGGGCTCTCAACCTCTGTGCATAAGTTCATAGTCCCTTAGAATTAAGAAAGTACAAGTATATTTTAACAAAAATTTTTAATATATCTCAATAGATTTATTAAAGTTTTTAACTATATAAAGAAGCTGTAAACTTTCTCAAATAATTATGTAAAAATTATAATGTTTACTACAAAATATTTCAACTCCTTTTTTTGTTAACTTAGTATAGAAGATTTAGGGTATTCATTTTCTATCATAGCTGCATACCTTGCAAGATAGGATTGAAGGCACGTGGTGTTCTCCCATTCATTCTTTTATCATTATGAGGCCTGAAGAAATTCCATGTATCTTGCCATCTTTGAGCTCTTTGGATAAATTCATCTTTTGTTTTGCATCTTTTAACATGAATCATCAAAAAATACTCATCATCCGCTCTATGTGAACTTTCAATTATACCCATCAAGCATTTTGCTTATAGTGGAACGGGAGACTTTCTTTGTCTAAAAGATGCCTCTCTTTTTAATTATATCAAACAGGATGGTGGCTGCCTCAACTCTTTTTATAACTTTCTCCTTAGTGTTTTCGTACATTCTTTTTCTGTGGTAAATATCTTTATATCTATTTGAATACTTTAAAGTATAATAATTTGTGGTATAATAATTTTGAGGTGAAAATATTGAAAAAATTCGTGGATAGAGAAGTTGAGCTACGGTTTTTAGAAAACCAATTTTCCCAAAACGGTTCAGCTTTTGTTGTTATTTATGGAAGACGACGGGTTGGCAAAACTGCCCTAATAAAGGAGTTCATAAAAGACAAAAAAGCAATATACTTTTTGGCCACCGAAGAAGTTGAAAGTCAAAATATCAATAATTTCAAAACTCTGGTTGCAAAATTTTTTAATAATAGCCTGTTAGATAAGGTTCAAAATATTACGTGGGAGGAAATTTTTGGGTTTATAGCTAATAACATTAAAAACGAAAAAGTAGTTATAGTTATTGATGAATTTCAATACCTTTGCAAAGTAAACTCGTCTTTTGCATCAATTTTACAAAAAATTTGGGACAAAAGGTTAAAAGAAAAAAACCTCTTTTTAATTCTTTGTGGTTCCCTTGTTAATATGATGGAACAACAAGTTTTGAACTACTCCAGCCCTTTGTATGGAAGAAGGACGGGGCAGATAAAGTTGAAACCTTTAAAATTCAAATATTTGAAAGAGTTCTTCCCACAGTCAACAGAAGATGAACTTATCTGGCTTTACGCCATCTTGGGAGGTGTTCCAAAGTATTTAGAAGTATTTAATTACAGGGATGATATTTTTGAATCTATAAGAGAAAACGTTTTAAACAAGCAAAGTTTTTTATATGAAGAGCCTTTGTTTTTGCTTGAAAGAGAAATTCAAGATATTGGTACTTACTTTTCTCTCATTAAAATTATTTCTTTGGGTAATCATAAGCTTCACCAAATAGCTCAAAACCTTTCTGTTCCCCAGACAAGACTGACAAAGTATATAAGTAACTTGATAGACTTAGATATACTCCGCAGAGAAACTCCTGTGACTGAAGAATATCCTGAAAAAAGTAAAAAGGGCTTATATTTTATCAACGACAACTTTTTAAGCTTCTGGTTCAAATTTGTTTATCCTTACAAAGAAGATTTAGAACTTGATAATGTGGAATTTGTTTTGGAAAATATAAAGAGAAGAATTGTGACTGAACACATAAGTTATGTGTACGAAGATATTTGCAGAGAATATGTGTCAGAACTATCATATAGGAATGAATTGCCTTTAAAAGTGAATAAGATTGGGAAATGGTGGGACAAAGATAATGAAATTGACATTGTGGGAATAGACCAAACTTCTGGTTCTATACTGTACGGGGAATGCAAATATACAAATGCTAAAGTAGATATTGACCTGTTTTATTCTCTCAAACAAAAAGCAAGTAAAGTAAATGTGAAAAATAAAACCAAGGAGTATTATGTTATATTTAGTAAATCTGGATTTACAGAGAGATTTTTGGATTTTGCAAATGAAATGAAAAATCTAATACTTATTAATTTCCCAAAATAAGCTAAATTGTAAACAAGCAATGCAACACCATCAATATAATAATAACAATTTAAAAATTATGCGAAGATAAATTATGATAAATGTTTTCTATTTCTATTTTATGCTATTTTTGTATCGCTATTATATTACAAATCAATGTGTGTACTTAGAATGAACAGTTACAGCCAAATCTTGTATTTACCAATTGCTGTCGACCTGCAATCCCCCCAAAAACCCCCGGGGGTCGACAGCAAAAGGTAATTTCTGGCATGTGTTGACTTTCAAGAGTTTGTGGGGTATAATAGAAATAACCTACAGCAGCTTGAAAACTTAACCATTTGTTCCTTGCGGCTTTTTTCAAACTATCTACGGGTTTGTAGCCTTCCCGTTGGGGATTGAAACACCTCGTCCAAAACTTCTGGCAATTCACTCTCGGCGGTTTGTAGCCTTCCCTTTGGGGATTGAAATTGCGATAGGAGGCGTTGACCTGTCAAGCACTACAGAGTTTGTAGCCTTCCCTTTGGGGATTGAAACGGCACTATAAACAGTGCCACTTTCCACCAATTCATTGTTTGTAGCCTCCCCTTTGGGGATTGAGGAGGGAGAGGAGTTATAGCCTTCCAGTTGGGGATTGAAAGCCATTCTGATTTTGCTTTAGGTGTCTTAATAGGTATGTTCGTAGCCTCCTCTTTGGAAATTGAAACCCGCATAAGGTGAGATACTTGTCATAAACTCCAGTTTGTAGCATCCCCCTTTGTGGATTGAAAAGAGAAGAGGGTAAGCCATCTCTTGGGAACTGTATTTAGCAAAGTATTTTTTTGTTTTTTTAGTGTGGTATAATAAAAGTGTACAGAAAAATATACAACCTGAGAAAAAGGAGAAAAAACTGTGTGCGAGAAATTACCACCAAAAGAGCACGATACAACGTTCAAGTTTTTGTTTGCAGGCAAAGAGGAAATACTTTTGCTGGTAAAAGACATACTGCACTATACATGGGCAGACAGCATTGAAGAAGACACAATTGAGCTTGTCAAGACAAACTATGTCACCCAGCAGTTTTCGCAGGTTGAAGCTGACGTTGTAGCAAAAGCAAAACTAAAGGATAGAGAAGTATATTTTTATATCCTGATTGAGAACCAGTCGAAGGTAAAAAAAGAGATGCAGCAAAAGATTTTAAAGTACATGATAAGTTTATGGGCAGAAGAAATAAGAAAAGGGGTACAAATCCTGCCGGCAATTATACCGATAGTTGTGTACAACGGAATAGGTGAGAGATGGAATGTATCAACAGACCTTATGGAAGCGTTTGACATATTCAAGGATGATGTATTCAGGTACAGAGTAGTTGACATAATAGAGCTTGATGTGAAGAAGCTTTTAGAAAGAGAAGAGGATGTGCTGACACCGATAGTGTTTTATCTTGAGCAGGCAAGAGAAGACAGGAGTGAGCTTATAGGAAGGCTTTTGGAAGTTGAGAAGAACTTAAAGAAGCTGAGTAAAAAGAATGTAGACAGATTTTTGGAGTGGTCGTATCATATTATAAGACCGAGGCTGGCTGAAGAGCAAAACTCAGAGTATGATGAGATTGCAAAAAGGGTAAAACAGGAGGGAGTGGAGGCTATGGGTGAGTTTATATCAAATGTTGCAAGACTTTTGGATGAGGCAAAAACAAAAGATTTTTTGGCAGGTAAACTTGAAGGTAAACTTGAAGGGAAACTTGAAGCAACAATCGAGTTTGCGAAAAGGTTAATACAAAAGGGTTTTAACGATGAAGAGGTTGCAGAACTTACAGAACTTCAGATTGAAAAAGTTAAAGAGTTGAGAAAATCCATGGTAAATTGAGATGGTTTAAACATAAAATAGTTAGGGGGTTGTCCAAAACGATAGTTGGATAGCCCTTTTCTTACAATTTAAATCAAAATAAACTGTTGAATAATCAAATGCAGGTATGGTTATATTCTGCTTTATCCTTACAAATTGATTAGACTGACTTTTTTCATGCTGGCTCAATTTTTATTTTGCATCTTTTATTTTGTTTAACTTATTAATAAAAATGTAAAAATTATGTGAATATAAAATATGATTAACGTTTTCTGTTCTATTTCCTGTCATTTTTGTATTGCTAATATATTGCAATTCAATTTGTGTGCTTTGTATTTTCACATACAGCCAAATCTTGTATTTACCAATTGCTGTCGACCTGTAATCTCCCCAAAAACCCCCGGGGGGTGACAGCAAGAGGTAATTTCTTGCATGTGTTGACTTTCAAGAGTTTGTGGGGTATAATAGAAACAACCTACAGCAGCTTGAAAACTTAACCATTTGTTCCTTGTGGCTTTCTTCAACCTATCTACGGGGTTTGTAGCCTCCCCTTTGGGGATTGAGGAGTAAGAATTGTTTGTAGCCTATCCTTGGAAAATTGAGAATGGAGAAAGAGTTTACAACCTTTCTGTGGAAATCTATATGCGGTTCATGGATTATAGTTTCCCCTTTAGGAATTGAGAAGAAGAGAAGATTTGTTATCTTTTGCTTTTATAAATTTTTTAGTGGTGGTATAATGAAAGGGGATAATAAAAATTTATGAAGCGTTTAGTAATAAAGTACATTCAAGAATGCTTCAAAAAGGATATGTTTACATTATCAGCACATGCTTTGCAAAGAATGAAGGAAAGAAAAATAACTCTTGAAGAAATAAAAGACTGTATTATAAAAGGGGAAACAATTGAAATACAAGATTTTTTTAAAGATGTACACGTTTTGTTTCAGGAAAGTTCTGATAGACCTGGTATTTACGTTGTTGTAGCAGCTTGTAATCCCCCAATGGTTGTAACTGTTTGTAGAACAAAAGATGAAATATGGGAAGTGTGTAATGGAATATTGAAGAGGAGGAAAAAGGGGAAATGAGTAAAAAATGCTTTTTTTGTGGAGCAGAAATGAAGAAAGAAATAACAAATGTTGAAAGCGGATGGGGAGAATACACTTTCAAAATAGAGGGTGTTCATGCTTATGTTTGTTATGAATGTGGGGAAAAAATATTTGAACCAAAAGAAGCTGAAATGATTCTGGAGTTAGGCAGAGCTTTAAGTTTCTTGCCAAATGAAGAAAGACCTGCTCCAAATGAAGTCCTCGACATCAATGGAATTCACGATTTCTTGAAAATTTTGAGCAGCTCAATATTTAGTTTGATAACTAATAAAGATATCAAACTACAGAGAAAAAAAAATAAATGGTTTTTTCAAACAGAAAATTTACTCAAAGTTCTGTACAACGGGACTAGTCTTCATAATAACGACTACAATGCCCTGGGATTATGATTATTAGTATTCAAAATCAAATATCAAATTCTTAGTTAAATTTTTATTAATTATTGGTTGGCAATTTTTTATTATTCAGTTTTGGCATTAATGGCATATATTTTATTCTAATTAAATAAGTATAAAAGTATAATAATTTGGAAAAACAAAATGCAACCTTTAATATGTATCTAATTACAAGATATGTTAGGGTATAATAGAAATAACCTACAGCAGCTTGAAAACTTAACCATTTGTTCCTTGCGGCTTTTTCAAACTATCTATGGGTTTGTAGCCTTCCCTTTGGGGATTGAAACTCTACAAATTCCAAAATACCTGGTACTCAGAGAGGGTTTGTAGCCTCCCCTTTGGGGATTGAGGAGGGGGTTTTAGCCCTCCTTTTTGGAGTTTGAAGGCTTGAAAAAGCGTTTTATAGCCTTCTTTTCGGAGATTGAGGGGGAAGGAGAGAGTTTAGCCTTCCCAAGTGGTGATTGAGGTGAGAGGAATTTAGAACAAAAGATTTATTGCTTGTGTATTGGAAGTATTAATAATAAAAGTTATTTTTATGGTTTCAGTGTGGAAAATGAAAAAAGCAGTCGTCAAATTATTCTTGACGCTGCCTTTTTTAAACTCTCATTTTTCTTTTGCTTGTTTTAGAATTTCTTCAACAAGTTGAGGAGAAATTCTTATGTTCTCTTCAATCAACTTTTTTATAAGCGGTTCTATTTGACTAACAAGCCCAACTTCTTTTGCTTTTAATAAAATTCCCAAGGAACCTGTTAGTCTCAGCCCCAATAGTTTGGCAACACTCCTTCCTTTCTTCTCGTCCATTATTAATAAATCCGCATTTGATTCCTTTGCCAATATAATGGTTTCGCTTTCTCCTTTATCGATGGCCTGTGTTCTTTGCAAGATTTCTGCTGCAAATTCATTTCTTAACTCTTTAATTTTTAAAAATGCAGCATTCATTATTCTACCTTTTTCTTCCTCAAACTTTGAACTGTACGTAAGTTCGTGATAAACACTTGGAGAAATATATACAGTACCAAACAAATTTTCTAAAATATCTAATCTCTCCAGTTTCGCAAATACTATTATAGGTGTGGTATTAGAAACTACTATCACATTCTATCACCTACATTTTCTCGATTGCATTCTTGTCCTCTATCACTTCTTCAATTGATTGGTCAAAATAATTGATACCATATTCACTTAGTTCCTTAATCAACTCAATTTTTGACATACCTAAAATTTCTGCTCCCTTACCAAACGAAATCTTCTCATCTTTTATCAATTTATAGATAATCAACTCTTTTAATACCTTATCGTTGGTTATTTCATTTAGAGAAATGTAGTTTAATATTTCCTTTGGAAGTTCTATCTCAATTTTTATTCCTTCCATTTTTAATCTCTCCCATTTAATTTATTATCATCTAAAAATATTATATATCCTTCATATAAAAAATACACTCCTATTTTAGCGAACAAAAATTTTTGAAATCAGTCATTAATTACCGCTGCTCCGTCCATCTTCACCTAAATCATCAGGATATAGGTGTTCAGAGGCAGAGTAATTATCAGCTTCGATTTTATATTTTTTCAATCTATTAGCTCAAACAAATCATAATTTATGCGAAGACCTTTTGCGATTATTACTATTACATCTGTATATTACCTTTTATGTATTGCTATATTATGGTAGATTGCCATTTGTATCTTGAAATATAAGCCAATACTTTATTTTGTATTTTCCAATTGCTGTCGACCTGTAATCTCCCCTAAAAACCCCCGGGGGACGACAGCAAAAGGTAATTTCTGTAATGTGTTGACTTTCAAGCTTTTGTGGGGTATAATAGAAATAACCTACAGCAGCTTGAAAACTTAACCATTTGTTCCTTGCGGCTTTTTTCAAACTATCTACGGGTTTGTAGCCTTCCCTTTGGGGATTGAAACATAACTGAATCATCCACAACAACCCCTTTCTTTCCGTTTGTAGCCTCCCCTTTGGGGATTGATGAGAGAGCATTTTCTTTATTAACTCTTGACACTATCTAAAGTTATTGATAAAATATGTTTGTTTTTTTAGAATATGCTATAGTATCTATTGCTGTTGCAAAAGGATGGGCTATCCATAGAGTTGATAATAAGAAATTAATCAATATACTGGATAATATGGTGCATATTAGTGCCATATTATCTTATTTTTTTATAATCTACTTGCTCGGTTTTGCATATAAAAGAAATTGAAAAAGAAATTTCCAAAAGATTGATTGAGTATAGGATGATTGCAGGTGTAATGTTAAATGGTGGCAAAATCAAGTGTAATAAAAAACATATATACATATTATGTTTCATTAGTACTTCTTACAATTGCTATTTCATTGCCGCATTCTGTGCTGACAGTTTTATTATTGGCCAAAGGCATAACATTATCTCAAATAATGATAATACAAGCAGGTTACAGTTTCGCTGTTCTTATCAGCGAATATCCCAGTGGCTTGATAGCAGATATGTATTCTAAAAAAATGGTATTTATATGTTCTAAGCTCTTTCTACTATTGATGTTTTGTCTTGTTATTTCAATGAATAATTTTTGGATGTTGTTAATAGCCTGGTTTATGTATGGTATTTCGTCGGCACTTGATACTGGAACAATAGAAGCAGAAATAATTAATCAGCTTAAATTGTCTGGGATGCAGATAGACAAGTTTATAAGCAACTCAAATAGATTAAACTTTATAGCATTGTTAATCGGAAGTTCTATAGGATCTTTTATTTATTATGCAATAGGCATTAAATTATACTGTATAAGTATAATACTTACTATTATTTCAACTATTTGTGTGGGAATTTTTTACAAAGGGGAAACAAGTGAAAAGACAAAAATTTCTTTATTTGAAATCCTCAAAAGAATGCTTGCACAAAGTAAAGATGGAATTAAAGAAATGAGAAAGAAAGAATCTTTGAAGCTAATGATTGCTCTGACGTTTGTTGGACAATTCTTCTTTCAAACACATTTTCAATTGTGGCAAGCCCTATTTCTAAGTAGGGGAATTAATAAGCACAATTTTTACTTATTTTATGTGGTCTTTCAACTTTTAAGTATTGTTGCCTACAGTATTCAGGTTTCAAAAGTATCCAGTAACAAACTTGGCAGGCATTTTGGCATTTTAGCTATGTTGCTCATACTCTTTTTAGGTTTATTAAAGACTACAAATAATATCCTATTCATTCTTGTTTATATAACTTGGGTATTTATTTTTACAGTATTTGACTTTATCAGTAATTATATATTTGCAAAAAACGTTTCTAATGAACGTATTTCTTCGTTGACTTCCTTAAAATCAAGTTGTGGAAGAGTTGGCTCTTTGCTATGTATGTTAGAAAGTGGGCTAATTTTAAAATTAACAAGCGTATCAAACATTGTTATTATTAATTTTGCTTTTGCAATGGTGATGAGTACGTTAATTGTTATAAGATATATGAGAAATGGGGCTGGCTGAAGAGCAAAAGTCAGAGTA